>CP145599.1:113223-245200 GCA_036884335.1 Candidatus Stammera capleta
ATTATATAAATATATATATATATATTTATATAATATGTTACAATAATAAATATTATTAGTATATAATAATAATTATATAATATAAATATTTAAATATAATTTAAAATAAATTTAAATAAATAATTAAATTATATAATTAAATTTTAAACTATAATTTAATTTATATATATTTATATAATATGTTACAATAATATAATATTATATATATAATTATAATATTATTATTAATATATATAATTATGTAATATGAATTATTTAAATATAATTTAAAATAAATATATATATATAAATAAATAATTCAATTACATAATTTAAAAAAAAAATAAAACTTAATTTATATTTATTTAAAAATAAATAAATAAATATAATAAACTAAATTTTATAAAGGAACAACATTAGTAGCTGAAGGACCTTTAGCACCATTTGTAATTTCAAATTCTACAGATTGTCCTTCACTTAAAGTTTTAAAACCACTACTTTGAATAGCAGAAAAATGAACAAAAACATCCTTATCACCATTAACTGGTGTAATAAACCCAAAACCTTTAGATTCATTAAACCATTTAACATTACCTTTTACTCTTGTTGACATCTATATTACCTTTCAAAATAAAATATAATCTATTAACATAGATTATCATATATAATATTTAAATCAAATATTTTAATAAAATATTTATTTATAATTAATATAAATATGACACATAGCTACAGCTATAGCATCAGTAATATTAAAATCTAAATTATTCTTTATTTTAAAAATATTTTTAACAAATGAATTAATATCTAATTTATTTACTTTTTTTTTATAAAATATACTATTTCTAATAGTATTTATATTATATTCATAAATAGGTATAAAATTATTTACAGCAGCTAAAATAATTACAGCATTAACTTGATTTAATTTAAAACTTGTATTTATATTATTCTTTAAAAATGTTTTTTCTATTACTATTTCAAAAGGTTTAAAATATAAAAATACATCCAAAATACTTTTATAAATTTTATTTAACCTAATATAAAAAAAATTAGATTTACTAACTATACAATCACCATATATAAATTTTATAATATTATTAATATTAAATTTATTATCTATTTCTAATATTCCATATCCAGTAATATAAGATCCAGGATCAATACCTATTATTATTTTTTTCATTTTAATTTTTAAAAACAAGGTGAACCTGTTAAAAAACATATACCAGAAGTTGATTTTGGAAAAGCTATAACTTCTCTTATATTATCTTTATTAGTTAATAACATTAATAAACGATCTAAACCCAAAGCTAAACCAATATGAGGAGGAGTTCCATATTTTAAAGATTCTAAAAAAAAACCATAATTTATAATTTGATCTTTTTTACTTATACCTAATATATCAAAAATTTTAATTTGTAAATCATAATTATTAATTCTTTCAGAACCACTACCCAACTCAAAACCATTTATTACTAAATCATAAGATGTAGAAACTAATTTTAAATAATTATAAATATTATCAACTTTTAAAATACTATTCTTGGGTTTAGTAAAAGGATGATGAAAAACATCTAATTTATTTAATTTATTAATTAAAAACATTGGAAAATCTATTATTCAAATAGGATAATATTTTTTATATTTAAATAATTTAAAATAATTACAAATAAAATATCTTATTTTAAATAAAATTTTATAATTTAATAAATCAAATAAAAATATAAAATATATACCACCTATTAAAGGTTTTAATTTAAACAACATATCTTGTAATATATTATCATCTATATTAATAAATTTTTTAGATTTAACATAATAATATTTATTATTAATAAAATTATTAATTTTTAAATAAAATACATCTTTAATATTAAAATTATTTAAAAAATAAATATTAAAATAATTAAAATCAAAAATTATATTTTTTTTAAAAACAAATAATTCTAAAATAATTTTTTTTTTAATAAAATTTAAAGAAATATCTCTTTTAATAAAAAATTTATATATCTTATTATTAAAATTTAAAGGATTTCTTAAATCAGGTTTATCAGTACCATATTTTAATAAACATTTTTTATATTTTATAACTAAAAAATTATTTAACTTAATATTTAAAATATTAAATCATATATTATATATTAAATCATTAATTAAATGTTTTACAAAAAAAAAATTTTCAAAAGATAATTCAATATCTAATTGAGTAAATTCAGGTTGTCTATTCGATCTAAAATCTTCATCTCTAAAACATTTAACTATTTGATAATATTTATCAAAACCACCTATCATTAATAACTGTTTAAAAATTTGAGGTGATTGTGGTAAACAATAATATTTTTTTTTATAAATCCTACTAGGAACTATAAAATTTCTAGCTCCTTCAGAAGAAAATTTACTTAAAAATGGTGTTTCTATATTTAAAAAACCATTTTTATAAAAAAAATTATGTATAATATTATTTACATCAGATCTAATTTTAAAAATATTAAATATACTTCTATTTCTAAAATCTAAATAACGATATTTAAACCTAATTTTATCATTATTTTTTTTATTATTTAAATCTAAAGGTAATAAATAAGAAATATTTAATAAAATTAAATCTTTAACTAATATTTCTATATTATTATTATTATTTAAATTTACTTTACCAAAAACTTTTATACAAGATTGTATAGTTAATTTTTTACAAATTTTAAATAAATTTTTATATTTTTTATATATTACTAATTGTAAAGTACCTGTATAATCATTTAAAATTAAAAAAATTATTTTTTTTAAAATACGTATATTAATTACTCAACCATTAACTTCAATATACTTATTAATATTATTTTTACATATTAAACCACAATAATACCTATTCATATTATTTAAATAACTATATTTATAAATAAAAATTTATTATATTATAATATATAATTATAAAATTAATTTAATATTAAAAAAAAATGAATATAAAAAAATATATATTTAATAAAATTAAAAAAATACTTAAATATATAAATATAAAAAAAATTAAAAATATAAAAATAAAAAATAATAATAAATTTAGTGATTACCAAATTTACGGAATAATAGAAATATCTAAAAAAAAAAAAATTAAAATAAATAAAATGTTAAAAATAATAAAAAAAAAATTAATAAAATATAAAATATTCGATAAAATTAAAATTATTAATCCAGGATTTATTAATATATTTTTAAATAAAAAATATATATCTAATATAATAAATAAAATTTCAAAAAAAAAAAACTTTAATATTAAAAAAAAAAAAAAAAAAAAAATTATAATTGATTATTCATCACCTAATATAGCTAAACAAATGCATATAGGTAATTTAAGATCAACAATAATAGGAGATTGTATATCTAATGGACTAAAAATATTAGGATATAAAATAATTAAAATAAATCATATAGGAGATTGAGGAACACAATTTGGTATAATAATAACTTGAATAATAAAATTTAAATTATATAAAAAAATAAATAATATAAAAATAATAGAAAAAATATATAAAAAATCTCAAAAAGAATATTATAAAAATAAAAAATTTGCAAAATTAGCAAAAAAAAATGTTGTAAAACTACAAAAAAAAAATAAAAAAATAATTAAAATATGAAAAAAAATAGTTAAATTAACAATTGAAGAAAATCAAAAAATATATAATTACTTAAATATAAATTTAAGTAAAAAAAATAATATTGGAGAAAGTTTCTATCAAAAAAAAATGAAAAAAATTATTAAAGATTTAATAAAAAAAAAAATAGCAAAAAAAGATAAAAAATCAATAATAATTTTTAATAAAAATAAATTTCCAATTATTATACAAAAAAAAGATAAAGCATTTTTATATAGTACAAGTGATATAGCATCAATAAAATATAGAATAAAAAAATTTAAAATAAATAAAATAATATATTTTACAGATATAAGACAAAAAGAATATTTTAAAAATATATTTTATATATGTAAAAAAGCAAAATATATACCTAAAAATTTCAACATAAAACACTGTAGTTTTGGTTTAATATTAAATAAAAAAGGTAAACCATTAAAATCAAGAAAAAATTCAAATTTAAGCATAAAAAAAATAATAAAAAAAATAAATAATAAATCAAAAAAATTAATTAAAATAAATAATATATATAATAAAAATAAAATAAATAGAATAACAAAAAAAATTACTATAAGTATAATAAAATATATGGAATTATCAAAAAATAGAAAAACAAATTATATTTTTGATATAAATAAAAATATATGTTTAAAATCAAATACAGGACCATATATACAATATTCATATACTAGAATAATATCAATTTTAAGAAAAAATAAAACTAATACAACTAAAACAATTAAAAATAATAAATTATTAATTACATCTAATTTAGATTATAAAATATGTCAAAAAATATTAGATTTTGAATTTATAATTAAAAAAACTTGTAAAAAAAATAATCCAAATATATTATGCAATTATTTATATAAAATTAGTTCAATATTTTCAAAATTATATGAAAAACAAAACATTACATATATAAAAAATATAAAAATAAAAAAAAGTAAATTAAAATTAATAGCTATAATTTCAAAAATAATAAGAATAGGATTATCAATACTAGGAATACCTATTTTATATAATATGTAAAATTTAAAAAATTAATTTTTGACCAATAGTAAAAACACTATTAAATATATAACATTTATATGTATAAACATTAAAAAAATATTTATTAAATAATAATATTATATATTCCAAATTTAAAAAAGAATGTTCTATAATTAATCAACCACTATTTTTTAAATAAAAATAAGAATTTTTTATAATATAATTTATATCTTCAAAACCTTTTTTATTAGAAACTAAAGAAATATATGATTCATATCTTAAATCTTTATTATTTAAACATTTATCTTTACTTCAAATATATGGAGGATTACAAATTATTAAATCAAATAAATTATTTTTGTTAATTTTATTAAATCAATTACTTCTTAAATATTTAATATTATATAATTTTAATTTCCTTATATTATATTTAATTAAAGAAATACATATTTTATCAATATCTACACATAAAATAAAAGTATTAATACAATTTTTAGCTATACAATAAGAAATAACACCAGAACCAGAACCTAAATCTAATATATTAACTATATTATTAAATTTAATAAATTTAATTATAAAACTAACCATATATTCTGTACTAGATCTAGGTATAAATACATCATTATATATTTTAAATTCAATATTAAAAAAAAAACATCTATTTAATATATAACATATAGGTTCACCTCTTAATCTAATTATTAAAAAAAAATCTAAATATTCAATAATATTATTATTTAATGTAAAATTCATATTTAATTCTATTCAAATACGACTTTTATTTAAAATATATTGTAAAATAATATAACAATCATTATATATATATTTATTTTTTATACTATATAATTTAACTTTATATAATCAATCTATTATTTTCATAAATTATTAAAATTATTTTTTAAAATATTTTATTAAAGGTAATATTAATAAATCTAAATTACCATTTAAAACTTTATCTAATGAATATATAGTAAAATTAATTCTATGATCAGTTATTCTATTTTTAGAATAATTATATGTTCTATTTCTATCATTACGACTACCTGTACCTAATAAAATTTTCTTTTTATAATTATTTTCTCTAATACGTTTATCTTTTTCTAAATTATATATACGAGATTTTAATACTTCTAAAGCTTTAGATTTATTTTTATGTTGAGATCTTTCTTGTTGACATTCAACTACTATACCTGTAGGTTTATGTGTAATTCTAACAGCTGAATCTGTAGTATTAACATGTTGACCACCTGCACCAGAAGATTTAAAAGTATCTATTTTAATATCACTTAATTTAATACTAGGTAAATTCAATAAAGGTATAACAGGTGTAACAGCTACAATACAAGTAGAAGTATGAATTCTACCTTGAGATTCTGTTACAGGTACTCTTTGCACACGATGACCACCTGACTCAAATTTTAAATATTTATAAACATTAAAACCAATTATTTTAATATTAATATATTTATAACCTTTTAATATACTACTATTTAAATTAATTAATTCAATTTTTCATTTTTTTTTTTCACAATATTTACTATACATTTTAAATAAATCATAAGCAAATAATGAAGCTTCATTTCCACCAGTACCAGAATAAATTTCTAAATAAACATTTAATTTGTCATTTTTATTAAATTTATTTAAAAAAAAATATTTATTTAATTTAAATTTTATATTATTAATTAAAGATTTTAATCTATTTTTATCTTCTTTTACTAAAACATATAATTCTTTATCATTATATAAATCTTTTAAAGAAATTAATTCATTTTCATATTTAATTAAATCCAAAAAAATATTATTAATCTTTAATAAATTAGAATATTTTTTAAACAAATCTAAATTAAAATTATAACTATTATCAACATATAATTTATTTTTTAATTTTAATATTTTTTTTTTTATTTCAATAAACTTTAAATTTAAATTATTATCCATATTTAAACTTTAACCAATATATAAAATAAATAATACTATTTTATATCAAATATTTAAAAAAAAAAAAAATTAAAAATAAAAATTAAATAAAAAATTAAAATAAATTTTAAATATATAATATAATTAAAAAAAAATAAAAATTAAATAAAATGAACATAAAATTAATAATAGGAATAGGAAATAAAAATAAAAATTTACAAAAAACTAGACATAATATAGGAATATGATTTATTAAAAAATTATTAAAAAAAAATATAAAATTAAATAAAATATACAAATTATATATAAAAAAAAAAATAATATATATATATACACCAAAATCATATATTAATAAAAGCGGTAAAAATATAAAAAAAATAAAAAAAAAATTAAAAATAAAAACTAAAAACATATTAATAGTATATGATGATATAAATATTAAACCTGGACTATGTAAAATAGAAAAAAATAATAAAAAAAATATTACACATAATGGTATAAAAAATATAATAAAATTAAAAATAAAAAAAAAATTTTATAAATTAAGAATAGGTATAGGAAGACCAAAAAATAAAAATAATCTAAATAATTATGTTTTATCAAAACCAACATATTCAGAAAAAAAATTAATTAAAAATACAATTAAAAAATGTACCTATTATATAAAAAAATTAATAAAAAATAATAAATTAAATAAAATACAAAATATATTAAATTCAAAAAAAAAAAATGTTTAAAAAAATAGAACAAATAAATAAAATAAAAAAAAAATTTAAATATAAAAATAAAAAATATATAGAAAAGTTAAATTATAAAATATATTTATGTGGGAGAATAATATCAAAAAGAATAATGAAAAAAAATATATTTTTTAATATACAAGACATTAAAGAAAATATACAAATATTAGTAAATAATAAATATTTAAAAAAAAAATATATAAAAATAATAAAAAAATCTAATATAGGAGATATAGTTTATATAAAAGGAAATTTATTTAAAACATTTACTAATGAATTAACTATAAAATGTATATACATAAAAATAATAGTAAAAATAAATAAATATTTACCAGATAAATATAATAAAATAAAAAATAAAGAAAAAAAATTTAGAAAAAGATATTTAGATTTAATAATTAATAAAAAAACTAGAAATAATTTTTTAAAAAGAATAAAAATAATTAAATATATAAGACAATATTTAAATAATAATAAATATTTAGAAGTAGAAACACCTATGTTACATAATATACCTGGAGGAGCAATTGCAAAACCATTTATAACATACCATAAAAAACTAAAAACAAAAATGTATCTTAGAATTGCACCTGAATTATATTTAAAAAAATTAATAATAGGAGGATTTACAAAAATATTTGAATTAAATAGAAACTTTAGAAATGAAGGAATATCTAAATCACATAATCCAGAATTTACTATGATAGAAATATATAAAGCATATTCTAATTATAAAGATATGATGAAAATTGTAAGAAATATTATTATATATATAATAAATAATATATTTAAAAATAAAAAATTCTTTATAAAAAAAAAAAAAATAAATTTTAAAAAAAAATTTAAAAAAATGAGTATAAAAAAAGCAATATATAAATACTCAAAATTATTTAAAAATATTAAAGAAATAAATAATAAAAAAATAATTAAAAAAATAGCTAAAAATTTAAAAATAAATAAAAAATATAAAAAAAGTAAAATATTAGAAAAAATTTTTAAAATAACAACAGAAAAAAAAATAATAAAACCTACATTTATTACTAAATACCCTATAGATATATCACCACTATCAATGAAAAATAAAAAAAATAAAAAAATAGCTGATAGATTTGAACTATTTATAGGAGGTTATGAAATAGCAAATGGTTTTTCTGAATTAAATAAATATAAAGAACAAAAAAAAAGATTTATTAAATTTAATAAAAAAAATTATGATAAAAATTATATATATGCATTAAAATATGGATTACCACCTACATCTGGAGTAGGTATAGGTATAGATAGATTATGTATGATATTAACAAATAGTAAATCTATAAAAGATATTATTTTATTTCCTACTTTAAAAAAAAAAAATTAATTAAATATATTAAAATTTTTAATAATTTTAATAATTATTTTTTTTTTTAAATAAATAATTAATTTTTTAATATCATTATTTATATAAACTAACTGATATCTAAAACTTTTAGTATTAAAATTATTACAATTTAAATAATAATTTTTATTTAAAATAAAATTATTAAAAATTTTTAATTCATTAAAAAACTTTAATAAATCTTTTTTATTAAACTTTAATATAAAAGAATTTATAATTATATTATTTTCTAAAATATTTTCATAATTATTTAATACTATAACAAATAAAATATTTTTAATTTTATAAAAAAATTTACTAATAATAATTGAATTTAAAAATATAAAATTATTTATAACCATTAAAGAAATATCATTATTTAAATTTAAATTATAATCTAAAGTAAATGTTTTTATTTCTAAATTCATAACATTTATATCACATATATTTTTCTTATTAACAAAAAAATTTATATAACTTTCAATTAAATTACCTATAAAACCTTTATTTAATCTATCTTTAAAAGAAATATTATAATTAATATAATTAGTTAATTCTATTATTGTACAACCATTAATATTTTTAAGTATATCTAATATACTATTTTTAAAATATAAAAACATAAATAAATAAAATAATAAAAAATAAATTAAATAAATATTATTATAATATAAATTAAAAAAAATAAATAAAAAAAAATATTTTTTTTTTTAAAAAATACTATAATAAAAAATATTAGTATTATAAAAAATAAATAAATATATATAAAGATTTAAATAATATATAATATATAAATAAAAATAAATTTTTAATATTATATACATTATAATATTTAATTTAAAATTAATTAAATATTATTTTATATATATAAGGAGTAAAATTGATAGCTATAATAATATGTATGCATGGTAATCTTGCATTAGAAATATTAAATACTATAGAATTAATAATAGGAAAACAAAAAAATATAAAATCAATAAAATTTTTATCAGGAGAAAATACAGAAAATATAATTAAAAAATATAAAAAAGAAATAAATAAATTATATATTAAAAAAGGTATAATATTTTTTGTTGATATATTAGGAGGAAGTCCATTTAATGCTGCTAATAGAATTTTATATAATAATAAAAAAATAAAAGGAGAAATTGTATCAGGTACTAATATACCAATGTTATTAGAAGTATTAATATCAAGAAAAAAAAAAAACATAAATGAAATAACAAAAATAGCATTAAAAAGTGGTAAAGAAGGAATAAATATTACTAAAATTAATAATATAAAAAAAAAAAAAAACATGAAAATTATATTAACTAGAATAGATGATAGATTAATACATGGACAAATATGCACAGGATGAAGTAAAGAATTAAAAATATCAAGAATAATAGTTATAAATAATAAAATATATAAAGATCCTATAAGAGTAAAACTTTTAAAACAAGTGTCACCTCCAAGTATAAATTCACATGTTGTAAATATAGATAAATTTATAAAAGTATATAAAAATCCTAAATATAATAAAGATAGAGTATTATTACTATTCACTAAACCTAAAGATATAATTAAGACTATAAAAAAAGGATTAAAAATAAAATCAATAAATATAGGAGGTATGTCATATAAAAAAGGTAAAAAACAAATTACAGACGCTATATCAGTAAATAAAAAAGATATTAAATATTTCAATAAACTTAATAATATGAAAATAGAATTAGAAATAAGAAAAGTACCTAATAATAAAAAAATAAATATAATGGATATATTAAAAAAATAAAAAAAATAATAAAAGGTATAAAAATGGAAATAACATCATCAAAATTAATATTAATTTTCGTAACAAGTTTAATAATAGGAATGGAATCCATATTAGACCAATTTCAATTACATAGACCTTTATTAGCATGTACTTTGATGGGTATAATATTAGGAGATATTAAAAATAGTATAATAATTGGAGGAACATTAGAAATAATATCTCTGGGTTGAGTAAATATAGGTGCAGCAATATGTCCAGATTCTGCATTAGCTTCAATAATATCTACAATATTAGTTATAATTGGTAAACAAAGTATAGGTAATGGAATAACATTAGCTATACCTATAGCAGCTGCAGGACAAATTTTAACTATAATTGTAAGAAGTATAACTATTAGTTTTCAACATTTAGCAGATAAAATAATTAATAATAATAAAAATACTATATATATTTCATACTTACATATAATATCTTTAATAATACAAGGTTTAAGAATAGCATTACCAGTTATTATTTTTTGTTATTCTATTAAAACTAAAACTATAAAAAACTTATTAAATTTAATACCTAAAACAATAACAGATGGTTTAAACGTAGCAGGAAATATAGTAGTAACAATAGGTTATGCAATGGTTATAAATATGATTAAAGAAAAACATTTAATGCCATTTTTCTTTTTAGGATTCATAATATCAGGATCTACATCTTTTAACTTATTATCATTAGGTATATTAGGTGTAATATTATCAATACTATATACACAATTATCACCTAAATACTATAAAAATTATAATAAAAAAAAAAAAGAAATTAAAGAAGACGAATTAGATTAATATTAAAAGGTAAATATGAATAAAATAACTAAAACAGATATTAATATAGCTTTAATACGTAGTACTTTATTACAAGGATCTTGAAATTTTGAAAGAATGCAAGCATTAGGTTTCTGTTATTCTATTAAACCTATATTAAATAAATTATATAAAAATAATAAAAAAAATAAAAAAAAAGCATTCAAAAGACATTTAGAATTTTTTAATACACATCCATATATGATAGGACCAATTCTAGGAATTACAATAGCTATGGAAGAAGAAAAATCTAATAATTCAAAAATAAAATCAAATTCTATTAGAAATATTAAAATAGGTTTAATGGGTCCATTAGCTGGTATAGGTGATCCTGTCTTTTGAGGAACAATAAGACCTATGTTATCTGCAATAGGATCTGGATTAGCTATGAATGGAAGTATAATAGGACCTATATTTTTCTTTATATCTTTTAATATTATTAGAATAACAACATTATATTATGGTATACATTATGGATACAAAAAAGGTATAAATATAATAAAAGAATTAAATAATAATTTTTTAAAAAAAATTACAGAAGCATCATCAATTTTAGGTTTATTTATATTAGGATCATTAGTAAATAAATGAACTAAAGTAAAAACACCTATAATAATAACAAAAATAATTAAAAATGGTAAAATATTTGAACTAAAATTACAAGATATATTAGATGAATTAATGCCAGGAATATTACCATTAATATTAACTATTTCTTGTATGTGATTATTAAATAAAAAAATAAATCCATTAATATTAATGATTATTATTTTAATAATAGGAATAATAGGAAATTATTTTAAATTAATTTCATAAAATCAAATAAATATATGACAATATTAAATAAAATAGAAAAAAAAATTAAAGATACTTCTAAAATAATAAAAGATAAATATAATATTATTAAAAATAATGAAAATACAAAAAATATTTTATTAAAAAATAAAATTTTTGAAAAAATTATAAATTTTATAAAAAATAATATTAAAGAAAAACCTATTACATATATTACATTATCATTAATAACTGGAATTATCATAGGATTAAAAATAAAAAAAAAATAAAATATACCCATATATTAAATTTTTATATGGGTATAAAAAAAATAAACAACTAATAATATAAATATAGTTATAATTTAAAAAAAAAAAATAAATGAAAAATAATAAAATAAAAAATATAAATATAGAATGTGAATTAAAAAAATCATATTTAGATTATGCTATGTCAGTAATAATAAATAGAGCATTACCAGATGTAAGAGATGGTTTAAAACCTGTTCATAGAAGAATTATATACTCTATGTATATTTTAAAAAATTTTTATAATAAACAATATAAAAAATCTGCTAGAATAGTAGGAGATGTAATAGGAAAATATCATCCACATGGAGATAATGCAGTATATGAATCTATAATAAAAATGACACAAAAATTTTCTATTAGATATCCATTAATTAATGGACAAGGTAACTTTGGATCAATAGATGGAGATCCAGCTGCTGCTATGAGATATACAGAAATTAAAATGTCAAAAATATCAAATGAATTTATAAAAGACATAAAAAAAAAAACAGTAAAATTTATATATAATTATGATTCAACAGAAAAAATTCCTAAAATACTACCTACTACTATACCAAATATTTTAATTAATGGAGCTACAGGAATAGCTGTAGGAATGACTACTAATATACCTCCACATAATATATCAGAAGTAATGAATGTATTTATTAAATTTTTAGAAAATAAAAATATAAGTACAAAAAATCTAATTAAATATATTAAAGGACCAGATTTTCCAACAGGTGCTATTATAGAAGATAACAATGGAATATATAATGCATATAAAACAGGAAAAGGAAAAATTAATATATTAGCAAAAATAAAAATAGAAAAAAATAAAAAAAAAAAATATATAATAATAAAAGAATTACCATACCAAATAAATAAATCCAAATTAATAACTAAAATAATAGAATTAATAAAAAATAAAAAAATTAATGAAATAAATAAAATTAGAGATGAATCAGATAAAGACGGAATGAGAATAGTTATAGAAATTAAAAATAATATTAAAGAAAAAATTTTAATTAATAAACTAATACATTTAACTAATTTAAAAACATCATATACAATAAATATTGTAGCTTTATATAAAAATAAACCTAAAATTTTAAATTTAAAAAAAATAATAAAAATATTTATTAAATATAGAAAAAAAATAATAAAAAAAAAAACAATATTTAAATTAAAAAAATATAAAAAAATATTAATTATAACAAAAGGATTTTTAATAACTATCAATAATATAAAAAAAATATTAAATATAATTAAAAAATCTAAAAATAATAAATTACTAAAAAAAAAATTAATAAAAAAAAAATGAAAAATATATAATAAAAAAATATTTAAAAAAAAAAAATATAAACTAAATAATAATCAAATAAAACATATACTAAAATTAAGCTTAAATAAATTAACTAAAACAGAAAAAAAAAACATAATTAAAAAATATAAAAATATAAAAAAAAAAATAAATAAATTAAAAAATATATTAAAAAATAAAAAATTAATTAAAAATATAATAAAAAAACAATTTATTAATATAAAAAAAAAATTTGGAGATAAAAGAATAACTAAAATTAAAAGAAACATAAAAAAAATTAAAATATATGATTTAATAAAAAATGAAAAAATAATAATAATAATATCAAAACTTAAATACATAAAATATATAAAAATTAATAAAATAAAAACACAAAATATAAGAGGTAAAGGAAAAAAAATAATAAAATTAAAAGAAAATGACACAATTAAAAATATTACAATAACAAATACTCATTCTAAATTAATATTATTTACTAATATAGGAAAAATTTATAACATTAAAATATTTAAATTAATTAATATAAATTCTAATATAGGAAAACCTATAATAAATTTTATAAAATATATAAAAAAAGAAGAAAAAATAACATTTATACTATCTATAAAAAAAATTAAAAAATATATAATTATAATAACAAAATTTGGTTTAATTAAAAAAATACCAACTAAAAAAATAAATTTTAAAAGAAAAAATGGAATAAATATAATAAAAATAAAAAAAAAAGATAAAATAATAGAATCATATATGACAAATGGAAAAAATAATATTATTATATTTACTAAATATGGAAAATCAATAAAATTTTCAGAATGCTTAATTAGAAAAATGAATAAAAATTCTTATGGAATAAAATCTATTAATTTATCTAATAAAGATTATGTAGTTTCAATTAATAAAATAAAAAATAAAAAAATAAAAAATAAATATATAACTATAATAACTAATAAAGGATATGGAAAAAAAACATATATAAAAGAATTTCCAAATAAATCTAGAGCTACTAAAGGTTTAATATCTATAAAATTAAATAATAAAAATGGATATATATCTAAAACTATAAATTCAAACAAAAATAATAAAATATTAATTATAACAAATAAAGGAAAAATATTAAAAATATATAATAAAAATATAAGTATATTAAAAAGAAATACACAAGGAATAATACTTATAAAATTAAACAAAAATGAAAAAGTTATAAAAGGTATTAAAATTTAATATTAATATTATTTTACAAACAATGAATTGATAAAGTATTACATCCATGTGAAAAAACACCTGAAATCATAATAACTATATCACCTATTTTAGCATATCCAGTAGATAAAGATAATTTTTTTCCTATTTTATAAAAATCACTATTACTTTTAATTCCTTTAACTACTAAAGGAATAACACCTTTAATTAAAATTAATTGTTTAGATAATTTATCATTATCAGTTAAAGCTAAAATTAAAGATTTAGGAAAATATTTTCTAATAAAAATTGGAGACCTACCATAAATAGTATAAACTAATATTAAAGGTGAATTTAATTTAATAGAAATATCTACAGAACTTTTACATATAGCTTCATTAATAGAAATATAATTACTATCATAATTAATATTTAAATTATTAAAACAAAAATCAGACCTATTACAAATTATAGACATAATTTTAACACAATCTATAGGATAATTACCTTTAGCACTTTCTCCAGATAACATAACAGCATCAGTACCATCTAATATAGCATTAGATACATCTCCTGCTTCAGCTCTAGTAGGTCTAGGATTTTTTATCATTGATTCTAACATCTGAGTAGCTGTAATTACAAATTTATTATTTAAATTACATTTTTTTATCATTATTTTTTGATTAAAAATTACATCTTCTACTGGTATTTCTACACCTAAATCTCCTCTAGCTATCATTATACCATCTGAAACATTTAATATTTTATCAAAATTTAATAAACCTTCTCTATTTTCTATTTTAGAAATAATTTTTATATCTTTACCATTGTTTTTATCTAAAAATTTTCTTATTTTTAAAACATCATTTTCATTTCTTACAAAAGAAGCTGCAATAAAATCTACATTATTATTACAACCAAATATTAAATCATTTTTATCTTTTTTAGATAGATAAGGTAAACTTATATTAACTCCAGGTAAATTTATACTTTTATTTTCTCCTAAAATTCCATCATTTAAAACTTTACAAATAACTTTTTCATTTTCTTTTTTAACTACTATCATAGATATTAAACCATCATCCAATAAAATATAATTTCCTATATTAATATCTATAAAAAATTTTTTATAAGTTACAGATACTTTATTAACATTTCCTAATAAATTTGAATTATTACATATAAAAGAAAAATATTGACCTTTTTTCAAAAATACTTCTTTATTTTTATATAATTTTAAAGTACGTATTTCAGGACCTTTAGTATCCAATATAATACAAATTTTCTTATTAATTCTATTACTAGCTCAATTTAAATTATTTATATATATTTTATAATCATTATAATTACCATGAGAAAAATTTAATCTAGCAGAATCCATACCATATTTTAATAAATTTAAAATTACATCTTTAGAACAACAAGAAGGACCTATAGTACATATAATTTTAGTTTTTTTCATATAAATTAAAACTACAATAAATAATAATAATAATAACAAATAATATTAAAAAAATAATACGTTCTAGTGGAATCGAACCACTGACTTCCATCACGTCAAAATGGCACTCTACCTCTGAGTTAAGAACGTATAATATAATAAATAAAAATATAATAACTATATTAATATATAATAATATAATAATAAATTAAACTATAATAATAATAAATTAATAATAAAAAATGAAAAAAAATATAATAAATACTTTAAAAAATAGAAATTTAATTAAAAATATATCTAAAAATATAAATAAAATAAAAAAAATAAATAATAAAAAAATAAAAATATATTGTGGTTTTGATCCTACTAATAATAGTCTTCATATAGGACATTTATTAATATTAATAACATTAAAAAGATTTATTAAAAAAAAATATAAAATAATAATATTAATAGGTGATATAACAGCAAAAATAGGAGATCCTAGTTTTAAAAAAAATAATAGAAAAAAAATAAAAAATAAAAAAATTAAAAAATTCAAAAAAAAAATTAAAAAACAAATAAAAAAAATATTAAACTTTAATAAATATAAAATAAAATTTATATCTAATAAAAAATGATTTAAAAAAATGAATATATACTTTTTTTTAAAAAAAATATGTAAATATTTTAAAATAAAAGATATATTAAATAAAAAATTTATAAAAAAAAGATTAAATAATAATAATAAAAGCATAAATATAAAAGAAATACTATATAATATATTACAAAGTTATGATTATTGTTACTTATTTAAAAAATTTAAAGTTAATCTCCAAATAGGAGGATCTGATCAATGAGGAAATATTACATCAGGTATAAATTTAATAAAAAAAAAATATAATAAAACAGCTCTAGGTATAACTATACCATTATTAATAAATAATAAAGGTAAAAAATTTGGTAAATCAAAAAAAAAAAATATATGATTAGATAAAAAAAAAACAAAACCATATGAATTCTATCAATTCTGATTAAATATTAATGATAACAAATTACCATTATATTTTAAACAATTTACTCTAATTAAAAATAAAAAAATAAAAAAAATATTAATTAAAAATAATATTATAAAAAATAAAAAAATATTAGCAAAAAATATTACTAAAATAGTACATGGAAAAAAACAAACTAAAAAAGCAATTTTTGCATCAAAAATATATTTTAATAAAAAAATTAAACTTAATTTAAAAATATTAAATAAATTAAATAAAATTAATATACCTAAATTAAAAATTAAAAAAAAAAAATATATATATATAAAAAATATTTTAATATTATTAAATATATCAAAAAATAAATCTAATTCACATAATTTAATAATAAACAAATGTATAAAAATAAATAAAATTTTAATTACAGATACTAATTATATAATAAAAAAAAAAGATATATTATTTAATAAATATACAATAATATCTAAAGGAAAAAAAAAATTCTTTTTAATTAATTGAAAATAAAATATATATATTTCCTTTTTTATCCAATAAAAAAGGAAATATTAATTAATCTTTTAAATTTAAAATAAATTTATTATCTTTTAAAAAACTAAATCTTTTAAAACTTTTATTAAATTTAATATTATCAAATTTTTCTTCTATTCTAATTAACTTATTATATTTACAAACTCTTTCACTTCTAGTTATAGAACCAGTTTTAATTTGATATGAATTAGTTCCTATACATAAATCTACAATAGTAGTATCTTCTGTTTCTCCTGAACGATGAGAAATAATATAATTATAATTATTATTATTAGAAAATTTAATACAATCTAAAGTTTCAGTTAAAGTTCCTATTTGATTAGGTTTAATTAATATAGAATTAGCTATATTATTTTTAATTCCTTTTTTTAATAATTTAATATTAGTAACAAATAAATCATCACCTACAATTTGTACTTTTTTTCCTAAAACACTAGTTAAATATATATAACCTTCTCAATCACTTTCACTTAAAGGATCTTCTATAGAAATTATAGGATAATCATTAATTAATTCATTTAAATATTCTGTAAATTCATAAAAATAAAAATTTTTATTTTCACTATTTAATTTATATAATTTACTTTTTTTATCATATAATTCTGATGAAGCACAATCTAAAGCTAAAAAAATATCTTTACCTAACAAATAACCTGATTTTTCAATAGATTCACATATAAATTCAATTGCTTGTCTATTAGAATTTAAATTAGGTGCATAACCTCCTTCATCTCCTATTAAAGTAGTTTTATTATTTTTTTTTAATATAATTCCTAAATTATGAAATACTTCTGAACACATTCTTATACAATCAACAAAACTACTACCACCTAAAGGATATATCATAAATTCTTGAATATCAATATTATTATTAGCATGACAACCACCATTTATAATATTCATCATAGGTATAGGTAAACAATATTTATTAATATTACAAATTTTAGAAATATAAGAAAATAAAGGTATATTTAAAAATTTAGAAGCAGCTTTAGCTAAAGATAAAGATACTGCTAATATAGAATTAGCTCCTAATTTAGATTTATTTAAAGTACCATCTAATTCTATCATAATATTATCAATTTCTTTTTGATTTAAAACATTTAAACCAATAATTTTATTTTTAATAACATTATTTATATTATTAACAGATTTTATAACACCTTTACCTAAATATCTATTTAAATCATTATCTCTTAATTCAAAAGCTTCTTTTTTACCTTTAGAAGCCCCAGAAGGAACAATAGATCTAGAAACAATACCATTTTCTAAAATAATTTCAGCTTCTACAGTAGGTCAACCTCTTGAATCTATAACTTCTCTACCTAATAAATTTAATATTTTACACATAATAAAATCCTAATTTAAAATATAAATATATATTATATTATAATAAAATTTTATAAAAAAAATAATATAAATATTTAAATTTAAATAAAAATATGATATTATTTATATATCGCGGGGTGGAGCAGTAGGTAGCTCATCGGGCTCATAACCCGAAGGTCGTTGGTTCAAATCCAGCCCCCGCAATAAATATTAAAAATTATATATAATTTTCATAAAATAAAATAATATTATAATTAAAAAAATAAATTTTATTAAATATAATATAAAATTATAAAAAATATAAAAAAATAAATAAACAAAAATATATAAAATAATATCATAAAAAATTATATTCCTATTAATATTTATATTTCTATAAAAAAATATAAAAAAAATATAATAAAATCTTTTTAAAAATAAATAAGTTAAAAATAATAATAATATATTTCTAAAAATTAAAAATTTTTCTAAAAAAAAAAAAAAATTAAAAACAATAATATATTCATACAAATAAATTTAAATTTAAATTAATAATATATTTTATATAAATATAATCCATTAGGTTTAATTAAATTTATATTATAATTTTTAATACATGAATAAAAAAAATCTCTAAATCAACAAATAGATTTTTTTTTTATACCTACTAATAATAAAATACTAACTATATTTCTAACCATATGATATAAAAAAGAATCAGCAATAATATCAAAAAATACAAAAACACCTCTTCTAAATATATTTATATAAAAAATATTTCTAAAAAAAGATATAGATTGACAACCAGAAGACCTAAAAGAACTAAAATTATGTTCACCTAATAAATATTTAGAAGCTTCTAACATTAAATTAATTAATAGATATTTATTATAATATAAAACAAAATCATATAAAAAACTTGAACGATTAAATCTATTTAAAATAACATATATATACCTCCTTGCTAAACAATCTTTTCTAGAATTAAATCTATTAAATAAACAAAATTTAACTCATTTAAAAAATATATCTTTAGGTAAAATAAAATTAGATATACTTAATCATTCTATTTCACTTCTATATTTATATGTATCAAAATGAAAAATTTGACCTAAACTATGAACACCTTTATCTGTTCTACTAGAACAAAAAATATTAACATTATGTTTACAAATTTTAGATAAAACATTTTCTATTGTTTCTTGTATACTAATTAATTTAGAAAATTTATTTTTTTGTCATCCACTATAATTAGTACCTTTATATTCTACACATACAATTAATCTATATTTTTTATAATACATATAATAATATAAAATTTTAATTACGAATTAATTTTTTATTACTTAAACGTAAATAATATAATTTAGATTTTCTAAAAAACCTTTTTTTTTTTACAATTATTTCATTAATTATAGGAGAATTAATTTTAAATATTCTTTCAACACCTTCATTATAAGAAATTTTTCTTAAAACAAAAGAAGTATTTAATCCTCTATTTCTTATAGAAATAATTAAACCTTCAAAAGATTGAATTCTTTTTTTATCACCTTCAATTACTCAAATTTTAACCTCTACATAATAACCTACCTTTAAAGAAAATTTATTATTAATATATTTCTTTTCTATATAATTAATTAATTTATTTTTCATATTTACTTTTTCTTTTTATTAAATAATTTTTAATCTTTAAAGTTTTTTTTAAAGATTTATTTATTCTTCAATTATTTATTTTATTATGATTACCTGATAATAATATATTAGGAACTTTCATATTATTAAAAATTCTAGGTTTAGTATAATTAGGACAACCTAATAATCCATTATTAAAATTAAAAGAATCAAAATCTTTACATAAATTATTATTAACAACTCCAGGAATATATCTTATTATAATATCTATACAAACTAAAGCTGAAATTTCACCACAACTTAATATATAATCTCCAATAGATAACTCAAAATCTACATATTTATCAATTATTCTTTGATCTATTCCACAATATCTTCCACATATAAAAGTTATTGAATTATATTTTAAAAATTTATATACTATATTTTTATTAATAATACGACCTTGAGGTGATAAATATATTATATAAGAATTTTTATATAAAGATTTAATTCTTTTTATACATTTATATAAAAATATAGGTTTTATTATTAAACCAGGACCTCCACCATATATTTTATCATTTATATTTCTATTTTTTTTATCAATATAAAATCTAGGATTAAAAAAATTAATAAATAAAATATTATTTTTAATTGATTTATATATTAAACCATTATTAAATGCAGATTTAAAAAAACTAGGATTTAATGTAATTAAATTAATAAACATTTATAAAAATAAAATATTAAAATATTAATATATTAATATATTAATATAAAAATCAAATTAAAATATATAAAATATATATAATTTAATTATATTTTTTTATATTCATTAAATAAAAATTTAACTCTTTTAGAACATTTAGCTCCATTATTTATTCAATAATTAAATCTATTTAAATTAATATAAATATTTTCTTTTTTATTAATAAACTTTAAAGGATTAAAAAAACCTATTTTTTCTAAAAATTTGGAATTTCTAAATTTTCTACTATCAGAAACAGTAATATGATAAAAAGGTTTTTTTTTTCTACCATAACGAGATAAACGTATAATAACCATAAATTTTAAAAATAAAATTAATAAATAGTGGAGAAGGGATTCGAACCCTTGATACTATAAAATATACATACTTTCCAAGCATGCTCTTTAAACCACTCAGACACTCCACTAATATAAATATTATACTATAAAAATTAAAATATTAAAAATATTTGACAAAATATATATATAAATATATAATTATATAATTATTCCTCTGTAGTTCAGTTGGTAGAACAACGGACTGTTAATCCGTATGTCACTGGTTCGAATCCAGTCGGAGGAGATTATAAATTTATAAAATTTATATATATTTATAATTATTTTTAATAAAATCTCTTCTTATTTTTACATTATCACCCATTAAAGTTTTAAATAAATTATCAGATTTTTTAAAATCATCAATATATATTTTGAATAAAAATCTATTTTTAGGATCCATAGTAGTTTCTCATAATTGATTAGGATTCATTTCACCTAAACCCTTATAATGTTGTATATATATATATTTTTTTTTTTTATTTAAAACAAAATTAATTAAATCTAAAATATTTTCAAAATAAATTCTTTTTTTATTTAATAAAATAAATTTTTTATAATTATATTTTATAAAAAATAATTTCTTAGATAAATCTAATATTTTAATATATTTATATAAAAAAAAACTTTTTTTAAATTTTATTTTCTTAATAATATAATTATTTTTAAAAGTAAAATATAAACCATTAAAATTATTTTTTTTAATTAATATATTAATATTAATTTTATAATTAATTTTTCCATTAATAAATTTAGAAAAATTATTTAACCATAAATTACATTTATTAATATTATAAATATCTATTTTTTTATAAATCATAAAATTATGAAATATAAAATTATTAAATAAACATTTTTTATTTAAAAAATATTTTATATATTTAATATAAGATAAAATTATTTTAACAAAACAATTATATTTCATCAAAATTATATTCTTATTTTTTAATATATCAATATTTTTAAAACAAAAAATAATTTTATAAATTAAAAGATCATTTTCATTATCAATATAATAATTTTTATTTTTATTTTTATTATTAATTTTATATAAAGGAGGTTTTGCAATATATAAATGACCATTTATAATTAAATCTTTCATATATCTATAAAAAAAAGTTAATAATAAAGTACGTATATGAGAACCATCTACATCAGCATCAGTCATAATAATAATTTTATTATATCTTAATTTATTAATATTAAAATTATCATTTTTTATACCACAACCTAAAACAGATATTAAAACACTTATTTCATTAGAAGATAAAACTTTTTCTAAATTAGTCTTCTCTACATTTAATATTTTACCTTTTAATGGTAAAACAGCTTGATTTAATCTATTTCTACCTTGTTTAGCAGAACCACCAGCTGAATCACCTTCTACTAAAAATATTTCTGAATTTAAAGAATTTCTTTCTTGACAATCTGCTAACTTATTTGAAATTATTGATAAATCAAAATTAGATTTTTTTTTAGAAATTTCTCTAAATTTTCTTATTGATTCTCTAATTTTATAAGAATTAATTATTTTATTAATTATTATTTTAGAATCACTAGGATTTTCTAATAAATATTCATATAATTTTTTCATAACTAATGATTCTACAAAACTTTTAATTTCAGAAGAAATTAATTTATCTTTAGTTTGAGAAGAAAATTTAGGATTTGATAATTTTAATGAAATTATAGAATATAAACCTTCTCTAGTATCTTTACCTATTATATTTATTTTTTTTCTTTTAGATATTTCATTATTTATAAATGAATTAATTGTTCTTGTAACAGCTGATTTAAAACCTATTAAATGAGTACCACCATCAATTTGACTAATATTATTAGTAAAACATAATATTGAACAATTAGAATTATTTACTCAACAACTAGCTATTTCTAAAGATAAATTTACATTTTTACTATAATTAAAATAAAAAATTTTTTTATTTAATAAACATTTATCTTTTACTATATATTTTAAAAAATATTTTATTCCACCAAAATTTTTAAAATTATATTCTTTATTAATTCTTTTATCTAATAAATTTATATTTAAACCTGAATTTAAAAAAGATAATTCATTTAATCTATTAAATAAAATAGAATATTTAAAAATAAAATTATTATTAAAAATTTTTTTATCAGGCCAAAATTTAATATATGTACCATTTCTATTATTAGATTTACCTATAATATATAAATTAGATACAGGAACACCATATTTATAACATTGATAATATATATTATTATTTTTATATATTTTTAATATTAATTTTTCTGAAAGTGCATTAACTACTGATATACCTACTCCATGTAATCCACCTGAAATAATATAAGATTTATTATTAAATTTACTTCCAGAATGTAAAACTGTCATTATTACTTCAGCACAAGAAATTCCCTCTTCTTTATGTATATCAACAGGAATACCTCTTCCATCATCTAATACAGATATAGAATTATCTTCATAAATTTTAACAAAAATATTCTTACAATAACCTGCTAAAGCTTCATCAATAGAATTATCTATTATTTCAAAAACCATATGATGTAAACCTATACCATTATATGTATCACCTATATACATACCAGGACGTTTTCTAACAGCACTTAAACCTTTTAAAATTTTTATACTTGATGAATCATAATTATCTAACATAAATTTCTCTATTAAAATAAAACAATGTAAAAAAATAATTAATATATATATATAATTATAACTTAATAGGCATCAACATATAAACAATATAATTACTTTTAGAACTATCTATTTTAACTATAGAATTACAATCTTTAAAAAAAAATCTTATATAAGAAGAATTATTAATAACATTTAAAATATCTAATATAAATTTAACATTTAAATTTATTTTTAATTTATTTCCTAAATAATCAATAATAATTTTTTCCTTTAATTCATCATTAAAATTATTATTAGAATATATATATAAAATATTTTTATTAAAAGTTAATGTAACAAAATTAAAAGAATAACTACTAATTATAAATGACCTTAACAAAGAATCTTTAAATTTACTTACATTAATTTTTACACAATTATAATTTTTAGTACAATTTAATATAGATCTATAATCAGGAAAAATACCATCAATTAAATTAGAATATATAATAAAATTATCAAAACATATTTTAACAATATTTTTATTAAAATTAATATTAACCTTTTTATCATCTTTTATAAAACTAAAAAATTTACATAATTCAAAAACTAATTTTTTAGATAAGATAAAAAAAAAATTACTATTTTTATTATTAATACAAAAATTATTAAATAATTTATAAATAGAAATTCTATAACTATCAGTAGTTACAAAATAATAATAATTATTATAATATTCTATTAATATACCATTTAAATAATAATGTACATCATTATTACCAATAGAAAAATATATAGAATTAAAAATATCTTTTAATAAAATTGAAGATATTGTAAAATTATAACTAAAATTAAATTGATCTTTATTTAATATTGGAAAATCTATAATACTTAAAGTAGATAAATATAATATACTTTCATTATTATATATTTTAATAACATTTTTATAATTTTTAAAATATAACAAACTTCTAGAAGAAAATGTTTTACATAAATCATATAATTTTTTTATATTAACTGTTATACCACCTTCTTTAAAAATATTTTTATAAGATAAACATAAACTATAATTAACTTCAATATCTAAATTAGTAACTGTAAAAAATAATTTCTTATTTTTTACAAATAATAAAACATTAGATAAAATTAAATTTTTATTATTAATAGAAACACAACTAATTAATTTACTTAATAATTTAACTAATTTATCTCTTTCTATAACAAATTTCATTATTATAATATATAATTAATTATACTGGTTGAATTAAATAAATTTTAAAATATAATTTTAATATATTACTTTAATATTATATAATTTTATATATATATTATATTATTCTATATTATTACTATATTATTACTATATTATTATTATACTATAATAAAATATATTAATAATAATATAAAAAAAAATATAAAATATTATTTTAATTAAAATATTATATTAAAAAATATATATTAATATCAAAATAATAAAAAAATATACATTAGTATTTATTATATCATATAATAAATTTAAATAAAATTTATAATATATCAATTAATTAATAATTAAAATCGATATATTTATAATAAAAATTATAAATAAATTTATTAATAATTTAAATTATATATAATAAATATAAAAAAAAAAAATAAATATTTATTAAATATATAATATATTATTATTAATAAAAATTAACTTTAAAAAAAATATTTATATTAATATATAATAATAAATATATTTATTAAAATAAAATTTTATAAAAAATGAAAAGAACATACCAACCTTCAAAAATAAAAAGAAAAAGAACTCATGGATTTATTAAAAGAAACTCTTATAAAAATGGTAAAAAAATATTATCAAGAAAAAGATGAAAAAAAAGAAAAAAAATATCAATATAAAAGATTTTTTTTAAAAAAAAAAATGAAATTAAAAAAAAAAATAAAAATAAAATTCAAAATAAAATATAAATGAATTGATATATTTTTTAACTTTAATAAACTAAAATATCCAAGAATAAAAATAATAATACTAAAAAAATATATAAAATTATCAACGTTTAGAAATAAAATTAAAAGAATAATATACGAAAACTTTAGAATTAATCAATATAAAATTAAAAATATAGATATAATATTTAAAATAAATAAAAAAATAAATCATATAAAAAAAAAATATATAATTAAAAATATAAAAAAAATAATAAAAATAAAAAATAAAAATAAAATATAAATATATAAATATATAAATTTATATATAAATATATTAATAAATGAGATACAAATGTTTTATAAAAATTTTTTTTATTCAATAATAACAACCGTTTTAATTATTTTATCAATAAACTTATTAAATAAAAAATATATTAATATTATAAAAAAAAATAATATAATAAATATCAAAAAAAATAATATTATTATATTAATTAAAAAAAAAAAAAATAAAAACAATATATATATAAAAAATATAAATAAATTATTTAAAATAAAAAATATAACAATAAAAATAAAAAAAAAAAAAATAATAAAAAAAAATAATATAAAAAAAAATAATATAAATTACAAATATTTAAAAAATATAAAAATTAAAAAGATAAAAAAAAAAAAAAAAAAAATAAAAATAAAAAAAACAAATAAAATTTTAATTAATAAAAATAAATTAATAATTAAAAAAAAAAAAATTAAAATATATATAAATAATTTAAATAAATATAAACATAAAAATTATAATAATAAATATAATATAAAAATAAAAAATACATTAAAAAAAAATATAATATTATCAATAATTAATTATATAAATAAAATATATAAAAATTTAGGTATAACTATATCAGTATTAGTAATAATTATAAAAATAATAACATATCCTTTATATATAAAAAAATATTTAACAAATATAGAAATAAATAAAATAAAAAATAAAATAAAAAAAATAAAAAAAAAATATAAAAATAATTATATAAAATTAAATAAAAATATAAATAATTTATATATTAAAAAAAAAATAAATATAAATAATTTATATAAATATAATATTATACAATTTATTATATTTACAATAATATATAAAACAATAAATATTAAATGTAAAATAAAAAAATATAAATTTTTTTGAATAAATGATTTATCAAAACCAGATAAATATTATTTTTTACAAATTATATTTGGAATAACTAATTATAAATTAAATAAAAATAAAATAATATCAATAATATTAACTTTAATATTATTAAAATTTTCTAGTAATATAATATTATATAATATATTAAATAATATATTTAATATAATACAAAAAAAAATAATAAAAAAAAAAATAAAAAATGAAATTTAAATATACAATAATTTCACAATCTACACCTATAGGAAATGGAGGTATAGGAATAATAAGAATATCAGGTAAAAAATCTTATAAAATAGCAAAAATAATACTAAAAAAGAAAAAAATTAAAAATAGATATGCATACTTTTGTAAATTTAAAAATAAAAAAAACAAAATTATAGATCATATAATATTAATCTATTATAAAAAACCAAAATCATTTACTGGAGAAAATACATTAGAAATACAATGTCATGGAGGACAAAAAATAATAGAATATATAATAAACCAAATACTAAAATTAAAAATTAAAAAATTAAGAATATCTAAACCTGGAGAATTTACAAAAAGAGCATTCTTAAACAATAAAATAAATTTAATACAAGCAGAATCAATAAATAATTTAATAAACGCAAAATCAGAAAATGAAATAAATTCATCAATATTATCATTAGAAGGAATATTAACTAAAAAAATAAAAAAAAACATAAAAAATATAAATAAAATAAATATAGAAATACTAAAATATATAAATTTTACAGAAAAAAAAATTACAAATAAAAAATATAAAATTTTATATAAAAAAATAAAAAAAATATATAATAAAATTAAAAAATTACTAAAAAAAATAAAAAAAAATAAAATTATAAAAGAAGGTATAAAAATTATTGTAATTGGTAAACCTAATACAGGAAAATCTAGCTTAACAAATTATTTAACTAAAAAAAATAATTCAATTATAACTAATATTAAAGGAACAACAAGAGACTTAATAAAAGAATATATATATATTAAAAATATATGTATTGAAATAATAGATACAGCAGGTATAAGAAAAACAAAAAACAAAATAGAAAAAATAGGAATAAAAAAAACAATAAAAGAAATAAAAAAATCAAAAATAATAATATATATTTTTAATCATAAAGAAAAATATAAAAATATAATTAAAAAATCAAATAAATTAAAAAAAAAAATAAAAAATAATCAAAAATTAATAATAGTAAGAAATAAAATAGATTTAATTAAAAAAAAAAAAAAAAAAAAAAATATAATAAATATATCTATAAAAAAAAAAAAAAAATTAAATATATTATTAAATAATATAATAAAAAATATAAAAAAAATAAACAATAATGAAAATAAATTCTATACTAATAAAAGACATTATTATTTAATTAAAAAAACATCTAATAATATTAAATATATAATTAAATATATAAAAAATAAAAAAAAATTAATAATAGATTTAAATATAATTAATAATAAATTATATAAATCACAAATCAATCTAAATAATATAATAGGAAATAAAAAAATAACACAAAATAAAATTATAAATAAAATATTTAAAGATTTTTGTATAGGAAAATAAAAAAATGATTAAAATAATAATAAAAATTAAAAAAATTAAAAAATCAAAAAGACTTGATTTAAATATAAAAAATATATTAAAAATATATTCAAGAAATAAAATAATAAATTTAATTAAAAAAAAAAAAATAAAAATAAATAATAAAATAATAACTAAACCAAGTAAAAAAATAAAAATAAAAGATAAAATAATAATAAATTATAAAAAAAAAAAAAATAAAATAACACCATATAAAAAACCATTAAATATAATTTATGAAGATAAACATTTATTAATAATTAACAAAAATAAAAATATTATAGTACATCCAGGAAACGGAAATAAAAATAAAACAATACTTAATTGTATTTTATATTATTATCCTTATATATGTAATAAAGTACCTAGATGTGGAATAATACATAGATTAGATAAAAATACAACAGGTATACTAATAATATCTAAAAATATAAAAACATATAAAAAATTAACTAATTATATGAAAAAAAGAAAAATAATTAAAAAATATAAAACTATAGTATATGGAAAAATAAAAAAAAATGGAATAATAAATGCTTCTATTTCAAGAAATAAATATAAAAGAACACAAATGTGTATAAATAAAAATGGAAAAAAATCAATAACACAATATAAAATTATAAAAAATTTTAAATATTTTACATTTTTAAAAATAATACTACATACTGGAAGAACACATCAAATAAGATTACATATGAATTATATTAATCATCCTATTATAGGAGAAAAAATATATACTAATAAAAATATAAATAAATACAATATACATTATAAAATAAAAAAAAAAATTAAAAAAATTAAAAGACAAGCACTACATGCATATTTAGTAAAATTTAAACATCCTATTAAAAAAAAAAAAATTAAAATAAAAATCAAAATACCTAAAGATATGAAAAATATTATAAAAAAAATAAAAAAAAAAAAAAATTAATTATTATTATATTTTAATCACATTTCTAATATATATACAGCAGATATAGAATGAACATTATAACTAGAATAAAAAGAATTATAAAAATCAAAATTATTATTTATTAAATTACGAGCAGCATAAGAAGTATAAGATTCATCAAAAAAATAAACTTTTAAATTAAATTTACTTATTAATATATTAGCAAAATTAACTATATAACTAATAAATATATTATTATTATTTATATCATCTTTAGGATAACCTATAACTACTTTTTTAATTAATCAAGTATCTATTATATCTTTTATCTTAAATCAATTAGTAGGAATACCATTTTTTGCATTTAAACTTAACATAGGATTAGCAGTCTTAGTATAAAATTGACCTATAGCAACACCTATATTTTTCATTCCAAAATCAAAACAAATAATAAACATTTTAAATTTTAAAAAAAAAATTATTAATATTAAAAATTATAAAAATAATATTAAATATAAATAAAAAAATATTTAATAGTATTTAAATATATTTTATATTAAAATAATTATAAATAAAATACATAAAATTATAAATAAATTATTAATTATATATTTAAAAAAAAAAAATTATGAAAAAAATATTATTTTATAGTGCTAAAAAATATGATATTAAATATTTCAATAAAATAAATAAAAAATATAACTTCGAAATAAAATATACAAAAAAACCATTAAATAAAAATACTGTTAAAAAATCAAAAAATTTTAACCATATATGTATATTTGTTAATGATAATGCAAATAATGAAAAAATAATTAAAAAATTAAATAAAAATAATATAAAAACTATAGCATTAAGATGTGCAGGTTATAATAATGTTAATATAAAATTAACTAAAAAATATAATATAAAAGTAATACATGTAAAATGTTATTCACCTAGATCAATAGCAGAATATACATTAGGTTTAATAATAAATTTAAATAGAAAAATACATATAGCACATCAAAATTCAAAAAATAAAAATTTTAAATTAGATAACTTAATAGGATTTAATTTATATAAAAAAACAATAGGTATAATAGGTACAGGAAAAATAGGACAAGAATTAATAAAAATTTTACAAGGATTTAAAACTAAAATAATAGTATTTGATATTATTAAATATCCCCAAATAAAAAAATATAAAGCAAAATATAAATCATTAAATTATATATATAAAAAATCAGACATAATTACATTACATTGCCCTTATAATGAAAATAATTATCATATGATAAATTATAAAAATATAAAAAAAATGAAAAAAAATGTAATAATAATAAATACAAGTAGAGGAGAATTAATTGATTCTAAATCAATAATAAAAGCAATAAAAAATAAAAAAATATCATCTATAGCTATGGATGTATATGAAAATGAAAAAAAAATATTTTTTAAAAATAATAATAATAAAATAATTAAAGATGATATATTTAATTTATTATTATCATATAATAATGTATTAATTACAGGACACCAAGCTTTCTTAACTAAAGAATCTTTAAAAAATATATCAAAAACAACACTAAAAAATATAGAAAAAATTAATTTAAATAAAAAATGTAATAACATAATTTAAAATTTATGCATAAAAAAATAATATATAAAGAATTAGAAAAAGGAATAAATAAAAAAATAATAAATAAAATATCAAAAATAAATAAAGAACCTAAATGAATACTTAAATTAAGATTAAAAGCATATAATATATGAAAAAAAAAAAAACATCCAAAATGATTTAATGGAAAATATAAAAAAATAAAATACCAAAAATATAAATATTATTCAAAAGCAATAATAAATAATAAAAATATAAAAAAAATAATAAAAAATTTAAAATTAAAAAAAAAAAACATAGGAATAGATACTATAATAAATAGTAATTCAATTAATACATCATATCAAAAAAAATTATTAAAATTAGGTATAATTTTTTGTTCATTTAACAAAGCAATAAAAAAATATCCAAATATAATTAAAAAATATATATGTAAAATAATACCTATTAAAGATAATTTTTTTTCTATCCTTAATACTTGTGTTTTCTCTGATGGAACATTTATATATATACCAAAAAATATAAAATGTCCTATAAGTTTATCATCATATTTTAAAATAAACTCTAATAATTTTGGACAATTCGAAAGAACATTAATAATATTAGAAAATAATTCATATTTAAAATATATAGAAGGATGTACAGCAAAAATTAAAAGTAATAATCAAATACATTGTGCATTAGTTGAAATAATATTAAAAAAAAAATCTAAAATAGAATATTTTACAATACAAAACTGATACACAAATAAAAACAAAACAAAAGGTATATTAAATTTTGTAAATAAAAGAGCATTATGTAAAGGATATAAAAGTAATATTTCTTGAATACAATTAGAAAAAGGATCTTTAATAAATTGAAAATATCCAAGTTCTATTTTAATAGGTAAAAAAAGTAAAAGTTATTTTTATTCTATATCAATTACTAAAAGTAATCAACAATTTGATACAGGTAATAAAGTTATACATATAGGAAAAAAAACAAAATCAGTAATTATATCCAAAAATATATCTTATGATAATAGTAATAACACTAATAGAAACTTAATAAAAATAAATAAAAAAGCTAATAAATCAAAAAATTTTACAAAATGTAGTTCTTTATTATTAAGTAATAAATGTAAAAATAATACTTTTCAAACAATAAAATCTAAAAATAAAAATTCTATTATTGAACATGAATCCAATTCTAATTATATAAAAAAAAAACAAATATTATTTTTATTACAAAGGGGTTTTAATAAAAATCAATCACAATCAATTATAATAAATGGTTTTTGTAATAAAATAATAAATATGTTACCTAAAGAATTCTATATAGAAATAAAAGAAATACTTTTAAATATATAAAATAAAATGTGCTTACTAAATATAAAAAATTTATATATAAAAATAAAAAAAAAAAATATTATAAAAAATTTAAACCTAAAAATTAATAAAGGAGAAATACACTTTTTAATAGGAAAAAATGGATCAGGTAAAAGTACAATAGTATTAACATTAGCAGGTAAAAAAAAATATATCAATAAAGGTAAAATAATATTTAATAAAAAAAATATAAAAAAACTAACAATAGATAAAATTTTCAAAGAAGGATTATTTATTTCATTTCAATATAATATTGAAATACCAGGATTAATTAATCAATATTTTTTATATGAAATATATAATAATATTAGAGAATATAAAAAAAAAAATACACTAAATATAATAGAATTTAAAAAATTTTTATATAAAAAAATAAAAATAATAAATTTTGATAAATCATTATTAAAAAGATCATTAAATAAAAATTTTTCAGGAGGAGAAAAAAAAAAAAATGAAATATTACAAATGTTATTAATAAAACCAAAACTAATAATTTTAGACGAAATAGATTCTAATTTAGATAAAAAAACATTTAAAAAAATAATATATATAATAAAAAAATTTAAAAAAAAAAAAAAATCATTTTTAATAATAACACATAATAAAAAATTTATTAAAAAAACTAAACCAAATTTTATACATATTATAAAAAATAAAAATATAAAAACATATAAAAAAAAATAATAATGATTTATAAAAAAAATATTAAAAAATTATTTAAAATAATAAAAAAAAAAAAATATATAAATAAAATAAAAAAAAAAATATTCAAAATAAAATCATATAAAATATTTATTATAGATAATAATATTTTTTATATTAATAAAAATATTAATAAAATAATAAATTTAAAATATAATAAAAAAAAAAAAAAAATTAAAATTAATATATTTAAAAATAAAAAAAAATATATACATATAATAACAATATTAAAAAATAATAAAAATAATAATATACAAATTAACATAAATAAAAATATAAAATCTACAATAATAGAACAAAATATAATAATAAAAAAAAAAAAAAAATATAACTATTACTGTAAATATAAAATAAAAAAAAATTGTAAAATTAATATTATAAAAAATAATATATATAAAAAAAAAGAAAGAATAAATATAAATAAAAAACAATATATTAAAATAAATAAAAATTCAAAAATAAATAAATTTAATATATTTAATAACATAAAAAAATTAAATTATAAATTAATATGCAAATTAAAAAAGAAATCACATATAAATATAAAACATATATGTATACCTAATAAAAATAATAAAATAAAATTAAATATAAAAATTATTAACTATAAAAAATATTCTAAAATAAAATATAATAATAAATCTTTAATAAATAAAAAAAGTAAATTTAAATTAAATGGATTAATAATAATAAAAAAAAAATCAAAAAATTCAAAATTATTATGAATAAATAAAAATTTAATAACAAATAAAAATATAAATATAATAAGCAAACCAAAAATAAAAATATTAAATAAAAAAAATAAATGTATACATAAAACATCTATTACAAATATAAAAAAAAATGAAATATTTTTTATGCTAAATAGAGGAATAAAAAAAAAAAAATACAAAAAATTAATATTAATATCATTTTTAAAAAATATAATTAAAAATATAAAAATAAAATATATAAAAAAAATATATAAATTTTAATATAATAGAAAACACATAAAATAAATGAACTTAAATATAAAAAAAATTAAAAAAGATTTTCCTATTTTAAATAAAAGAATAAATAAAAATAAAATTATATATTTAGATAATGCTACAACATTACAAAAACCAAAAATAGTAATTAATTCTTTAAATAAATTCTTAAAAAACCAATATTCATCTATATATAGAAGTATATATACATTAAGTAATATTAATACTAATTTAATAGAAAAAATAAGAATTGAAATATCAAAATTTATAAAATCAAAATCACCTGAAGAAATAATTTTTATTAAAAATACTACTGATGGAATAAATATATTATCAAATATATTAATAAATAAATTTATATATCCTAAAGATAATATAATAATATCAATTACTGAACATCATTCAAATATATTACCATGATTTTATATTTCTAAAAAATTTAATATAAAAATAAAAATAATTAAAATAAATAAAAAAGGTGAATTAAATATAAATCAATTTAAAAATTTAATAGATGAAAATACAAAAATAATATCAATTACACATATTTCTAATGTATTAGGTATAATAAATCCAATAAAAAAAATAATTAATATAGCAAAAAAAAAAAAAATTATAACTATAATAGATGGATCACAAGCTATAATACATACAAAAATAAACGTAAAAAAATTAAAATGTGATTTTTATATATTTTCTGGACATAAAATGTTTACACTTAATGGTATAGGTATATTATATGGAAAAAAAAATATAATTAATAAATTAAATCCAATTCAATATGGTGGTGGAATAGTATCTAATATATATATAAAAAAAAATATAATTAAAAAAATTAATTTAATTAATTCACCATGAAAATTTGAAAGTGGAACTTATAATATAGAATCTATAATAAGTTTAAAATATGCTTTAAAATATATCAATAAATTAAATATTAAAAATATAATAAAATATGAAAATAAAATAAATAAATATACAATAAATAAATTAAAATCAATACCTGAAATATATATATATGGTAAAACAAATAACAGAATAGGAATAATATCATTTAATATTAAAAACAATCATTGTTATGATATAGGATTTTTATTAAATAAATATGGTATATTTATTAGAACTGGTAACCAATGTTCAATACCATTAATGAAATTTTACAAAACACCAGGAATGTGTAGAATATCATTAGCTATATACAATTCAAAAAAAGATATAAAATATTTTATATCAAAAATAAAAAAAATAATTACTATACTTAAATAAAAATAAAATGATTTCATTTAATAAAAAAAAAATTAATAAAGAAATTAATTTATGTAAAAACTGAGAAGAAATCATAAATTATCTAATATATTTAAGCAAAAAATTGCCATTAAAAAATAAAAATATAAAAAAAAAAAAATATATTATTAATGGATGTTTTAATAAAATATGAATTAAAATAAAAAAAAAAAATAAATATATAAAAATTAATGCAGATAGTAATACATTAATTATTAAAGGAATACTATTTATAATAATATCAATTTATAATAAAAAAAAAAAAAAACATATTTTAAAATTAAATTTCATAAAATACATAAAAAAAACAAAATTATTTAAATATATAAATACATATAAAAAAATAACAATTGAAAAAATAATATTATATATAAAAAAAAAAATAAAAATTATATAAAAATATAATTTTATATTATAAAAATAATATTAAAATAAATATATAACTTTAATATTAAAAAAATAATTTAAAATATTAAAAAATTAATATGAATATATTATTTAATATAATTAAAATAAGTTCAATAACATGCATAGTTAAAATAATTGGATTTATTAAAGATATTATTATAGCTAATAAATTTGGTATAAATATGACTACTGATTCATTTTATTCATCATTAAAAATACAAAATTTATTAAGAAAAATTTTAACTGAAGGAACATTATCATATATATTTATACCTATATTAAGTAAATATAAAATAAAAAAAAAAAAAAAAAAAATACAACAACTAATAAGTTCTATATATATATTACTAACAATAACATTATTTATAATAACAATATTTTTTATTTATTTTTCTAAAAAAATAATATATTTAACATCATATGGTTTTATAAAAAATTATAAAAAATTTAAATTAACAAATAAACTTTTTAAAAAAACTATACCATTTATTATATTAATATCATTATCATATTTTTTAGCATCAATATTAAACTTATGAAATATAATATATCCAATTATATCTATACCTTTAATTACTAATATAAATATGATAATATTTACTTTATTTATAAGTAAATACTTTAAAAATCCTATATTATCTTTAACTACAGCAATAATTATTGGAGGTATAATACAAATTACTATACAAAATTTGTATATAAAAAAAATACCAATTTATCTTAAAATAAAATATATAAATATTTATAATATAAAATTAATTAAAATAATAAAAAAAATAATACCAACAATTTTTGGAATATCCATATATCATATTTCACAAATTATAAATAATAATATTTTGTCTTTCTTAAAAGAAGGATCAATATCATGAATATATTACGCAGATAGAATAATAGAATTACCAATAAGTATATTAGGAACTATTACTGGTACAGTACTATTAGCAAAATTATCAAATAAATATAATAAAAAAGATATTAAAGGGTATAATAAAATAATAAATAAATATATACAAATAATATTAACATTAAGTATACCAATATCTATATTTTTAATTACTACATCTAGATTATTAATAATAACATTATTTAATTATGGTAAATTTAAATATATAGATGTAATAATGACTTCTAAAATACTAATAATAAATTCTATATCATTAACAGGATTTATATTAATAAAAATTTTAATACCATGTTTTTATTCACAACAAAATATTAAAACACCAAATAATATATCTATAATAATATTAATAATAACACAAATATTAAATATATTTACAATAAAACTTTTTAAATTTAAAGGAATATCAATTTCAAATTGTATAAGTTCTTATGTAAATATATTCCTTTTATATAAAAAATTAAAAAATAATAAAATATTTAAAAAAAAATACAAATGAAAAAATTTTTTAATAAAAATTATTATATCAAATATAATTACACTATTTTTATTATTTATAGCAAATAAAATAATAGAAAAAAATTTCATTAATAATAATATATATATAAAACTTATTAAAATATCTTTTTTAATTATATTTACATTAATTATATATATAAATAATTTAAATATATTAAAAATAAATAAATAAAAAAAAATTATTTCCTTTTTATTTTAAAATTTTTTAAATAATTTTTATCAACATGATGATATAAATTATATTCTTTATTAATTTTATTAAAAAATAAAATAGGTAATTTTAACTTACTATTTTTAGAAGAAATACGATGATTTCTTTTAGATCTACTTTTTTTACTTTTTTGAACAGCCATATTAAATACCTTTAAATTTATAAATTATCTTTTATATGATTTAAAATATAACATAAATCTTTATCTAATTTAGAATAAAATTCAACTTTTTTTTTTAAAAAATAATGATAAAAAGAAATATAATTACAATGTAAAAATAACCTATTTATATTTAAATAAGAAAAACTATAATTTAACTTAATATTACCATAAATATTATCAAATAATATTGGATAACCTTCATTACTTACTTGTAATCTTATTTGATGAAATCTACCAGTAATAGGTATAGCTTCTAATAAAGTAAAATTATTTATATATTTTAATATTTTAAAATAAGTTAAAGAAAACTTATATTTATTATTTAAATTTAAATTATTTAAAATATAACTCCTTTTTTTTATTCTTATTAAATAATTACTTATTTTATTTAAATTAATAGGCCATTTTCCATATACTAATAAAATGTATTTTTTAATAATATTTCTTTTTTTAAAATCATTACATAATTTAACTAAAATATTTCTATTTTTACTTAATAATAATAAACCAGAAGAATATTTATCTAATCTATGAACTAAATTTAAAAAATTAATATTAATTAAATTTTTATAAATATCTATTAAATTAAAAACATCATTTTTATTATAATGAACACTTATACCAGAAATTTTATTTACTATAACTATATAATTATCTTCATAAATTATTCTATTTTTAAATTTATTAATAATTTTATTACTTAAATTTAATATTCTATTTTTTATATTTAAATTTATTAATGGTATTCTAACAATATCATTAATTTTTAATTTATACTTATAAGATATTCTTTTACCATTAATTCTTATATTACCTTTTCTAATTAAAGAATATATTTTACATTTAGGTAAAATCTTTATTTTACTAAATAAAAAATTATCTAATCTTTGACCTACATTATTAAAATTTATTTTTAATAAATTTAAAAAAAACTTTTTACACATATTAATATAAAAAAAAAAAGAAATTTAAAATAATTTAATATTTAAAATATAATAAATATATATTATACAAAAAAATAAAAAAATGAAAAGAATATTAATTAATGCTAAACAAAAAGAAGAAATAAGAATAGCTTTAACAAATAATAATAAATTAAATGATTTAATAATAATAAATAAAAAAAAAAAACAATATAAATATAACATTTATAAAGGGATAATAAATAGAATAGAACCAAGTTTAGAAGCCGTATTTGTAAATTATGGAAATAATAAAAATGGATTTTTACCTATTAAAAAAATATATAATAAAAAAAAAATATTTATAGGTAAAAAATTAATAATACAAATTTATAAAGAAGCTAGAAATAATAAATGTGCTTTATTAACTACTTATATAAATATAATAAGTACTTATATAATATTAATGCCAAAAAAAAAAAATATAATTAAAATATCTAAAAAAATAAAAAATAAAGAAAGAAAAAAAATAAAAAAAAAAATAAAAAAAACAAATATTTTAAAAAATATGGGTATAATAGTAAGAACATCTGCTATAAATAAATCAATTAAAACAATTAAAAAAGATTTAATATTAAAAATAAAAAAATGAAAAAAAATAAAAAAAAAATTTAAAAAAAAAAAAAAACCTTCATTAATATACAAACAAAATAATATTATAATAAAAATATTTAGAGATTATTTAAATAAAAATATTAAAGAAATAATAATAGATAATTATAAAATATATAAAAAATCTATAAAAAATATCAAAAAAATATATAATAAAAATTATATTAAAAAAATTATATTTTATAACAAAATAATACCTTTATTTAGTTTATTTAAAATTGAAAAACAAATAGAATCTGCTTTTAAAAGAAAAATAAGACTTCCATCAGGAGGATTAATTATTATTGATATAACTGAAGCTCTAATATCAATAGATGTAAATTCATCTAAATATAATAAAGAAAATAATATCGAAATTACAGCACTAAAAACAAATCTAGAAGCTTCAAAAGAAATAGCTAAACAATTAAGAATAAGAGATTTAGGAGGTTTAATAGTTATAGATTTTATAGATATGAATATTATTAAAAATCTAAAAAAAGTAGAAAAAAAATTTAAAAAATTAATCAATAACGATAAAGCTAAAACTAAAATAGGATATATATCAGTATTTGGTTTATTAGAAATGTCTAGACAAAGATTAAATATATCATTAATAGAATCTAATTATAACATATGTCCAAAATGTAAAGGAAATGGAAAAATAAGAAAAATAGAATCATTATATTTATATATTTTAAGATTAATACAAGAAAAATTATTTAAAAAAAATACCAAAGAAATACATGTAAAACTACCTATTAAAATAGCTAATTATTTTAAAAAAAAAAAAAAAAATTTAAATAAAATAAAAAAAAAATATATAAAAATAATTATTACTCCAAATAAAAATTTAAAAGAACCAAATTTTATAATATACAGAAAAAAATATAAAAAATAAAACAAAAAAAATATAAAAATAAAATAAAAAAAATATAAAAATAAATAAAAAAAAATTAAAAATAAATTAAATAATAAATTTAAAAATAAAAAAAATATATATTTAAAATTATAAAAATATATTAAAAATATAATATAAAAAATATTTTATATTTAATTAATAAATAAAAAAAAATAACAATATTAAAATAATAAATAAAAAAAAATAAATAAATATAATGAATATAAAAAAATATAATCATAAAAAAATAGAAAAAAAAATACAAAAATATTGAAAAAAAAAAAATATATTTAAAACAAAAATAAATAAAAAAAAAAAAAAATATTATTGTTTATGTATGATTCCATATCCATCAGGAAAATTACATATGGGTCATATAAGAAATTATACTATAGGTGATATAATATCAAGATATAAAAGATTAAAAAATTATAACGTTTTAAATCCTATAGGATGAGATTCTTTTGGATTACCTGCAGAAAATGCAGCTATTAACAATAACTTATCACCTAATAATTGAACAAAAAAAAATATTAAATATATGAAAAAACAATTAAAATCATTAGGAATAAGTTATGATTGAAAAAAACAAATAAATACATGTAAATCAAATTTTTATAAATGAGAACAATGATTATTCATAAAATTATTTAAAAAAAAAATGATTTATAAAAAAAAAGAAATAGTAAATTGATGTCCTAATGATAAAACAGTATTAGCTAATGAACAAGTAATTAAAGAAAAATGTTGAAGATGTAATAATAAAATTAAATATAAATATATTTCACAATGATTCATTAAAATTACAAAATATTCAAATATATTAATTAAAAATTTAAATAAATTAAAAAAATGACCTAAAAAAGTAATAAATATGCAAAAAAATTGAATAGGAAAATATAATGGATATAAAATTAAATTTTTAATATATAAAATAAACAAATATATATATATATTTACACATAAAATAGAATTAATTACATCTATAACATATATTTGTTTATCAATAAATAATAAAATAATAAAAAAAATAAAAAAATTAAAAAAAATATATAAAAAAAATACTAAAATAAATAAAAAAAAAAAATATTATATAATAAAAACCAACTTATATACAAAAAATCCAATAACAAAAAAAAAAATACCAATAATAATAACTAATTTTACAGAAAAATTATATAATTCTAAAGAAATAATATTAACACCTGCAAACATAAAAATACAATATAAATTCGCAAAAAAATTTAAATTAAAAATAATAAAAATCAAAAAAAATAAAAAATTAATAAATTCAGGAATATTAAATAATATAAAAATAAAAAAATCAAAAGAAAAAATAATAAAAATATTAAAAAATAAAATTAAAAAATTTACTATATATAAATTAAAAGATTGAACAATATCAAGACAAAGATACTGAGGTGTACCTATACCTATAATAAAAATTAATAACAAATATTACCCTAATAAAGAAATACCTGTAAAATTACCTAAAAATATAAAAATAAATAATAAAAATATAAATCCATTAAAAACAAATAAAAAATGAAAATATATAAAGAAAAATAATATAAAAATAAAAAAAGAAACAGATACAATAGATACATTTCTATCATCATCATGATACCATATAAGAATAATATCTCCTAACTATAAAAAAAAAATAATAGAAAAAAAAAAATCTAATTATTGATTACCTATAGATTTATATATAGGAGGAATTGAACATGCTACCATGCATTTAATATATTTAAGATTCATAAATAATTTTTTATATAAAATAAAATTAATTAAAAATAAAGAACCAGTTAAAAAATTAATATGTCAAGGAATGATTTTATCAAAAACATTTTTTTATATAAAAAATAAACAAAAAAAATGAATAAATATAAAAAATATAATAAAAATAAAAAAAAAAAATAAAATAATATACAAACATAAATATAAAAAAAATAATATTAAATTTGGAGGAATTAAAAAAATGTCAAAATCTAAAAATAATGGAATAGAACCAAACAAAATAATTAAAAAATATGGATCTGATACATTAAGATTATTTATAATTTTTTCAGCCCCAATAGAAAAAAATCTAATTTGAAATGATAAAAATATTAAAGGATGTCATAGATTTTTAAATAAAATATGAAATTTATCAATAAATTTTATAAATAAAAATAATATTAAAACAATTAAAAATAATAATTATAAATTACTAAAAATAAATCTTAATAAAACAATATATAAAGTAACAAAAAATATAAAATTGTATAAACTTAATATTGCAATATCTAATATAATGAAATTTTTTAAAAAATTAAAAAATTTTAATTTTTTAAAAAATAAAAAATATTATAAACTATATAAAAAATGTATATGTAATATAATAACATTATTATATCCTTTTACACCACATATAAGTTTTTATATATTTAAAAAAATAAAAAATAAAAAAATAGATTTTACAAATTGACCTAAATATTCAAAAAAAAAAATAAAAAAAATAAAAAATATAAAAATAATAGTCCAAATAAATGGAAAAAAAAAATATATATTAAATATAAAAAAAAACACTAATAAAAAAAAAATAAAAAAAAAATTATATAATATAAATATAATTAAAAAAAATATTTTAAATAAAAAAATTAAAAAAATTTTTTATATAAAAAATAAATTAATAAATTTTATTATATAAAAAAATGAAAATAAATTATAAAAATATATTAAAAAATAAAATTTTTTATATATTAGGAAATAATATAAAAAAAAAAAATTATATAAAAAAAAAAATAATAAAAAAAATAAAAAAAAAAAATAATAATAATATATATATATATAAATTTTATATATATAAAAATTTTAATTGAAATAATTTATATTTAGAATTAAAAAATAAAAATATATTTTTTAAAAAAAAATTAATAATTTTAAATATAATTGAAAATATAAAAAATATATTAAAAATATTTAAAAAATATATATTTAATATAAATAAATATAAATATATATATATAATTATAGATTATTTTATAATAATAAAAATTAATCAAAAAAAATCTATAATAATTAAAACACAAAATAAAAACATATATATAAATAATAAAAATAAAATAATCAAAAAAATCAAATATTATATATATATAATAAAAAATAAAAAAAAAATAATAAAATTATTTAATAAATTAAAAGAAAAAAATATAGAAAAAAATTTAATATTAAATATTATAATTAAAGATTTTATAAAATATAAACATAATATAAAAAAAATTAAATTAATAATTAAAATATCTAACCTATTAATAAAATATGAAAAAAATAATAAATATATAAATAAATTAACATGAAATAATTTAGAACTAATATGTATTAATATAATTAAATATATAAAAAAAAAATAAAATATTTAAAAATTTAATTTATTTTTTATATTACTAAATTTTAAATTATCATTAGATATAGCTTTAATTAATATATTTATATCACCATATATTATTAAACTTTTTTTAGCTCTACTTAAAGCTGTATAAATTATATTATTATCTAATAAATTACAATAAATATCAGGTAAAACAAAAAATACATTATTATATTCAGAACCTTGTGATTTATGAACAGTTATAGATCAACAATCAATTCAATTATTTTTTAACAAATAAGGATGTAAAAAAAATTCAATATTTTTAAAAAAAACTCTTATTTTTTTTTTTATAAAAATAAAAAAACCTATATCTCCATTATATAAATTTAATTCATTAATATTTTTATCAATTAATAAAGGTTTACCTTTATAAATAAAATATTTATTAAAATAACAATAATCTAAAATAAAATTTTTATTTAAATAATCATTAATATATTTATTAATTAAAAAAGTTCCATAATTAGAATTTTTTAATAAACAAATTATTTGATTTTTATTAAAATAATTATAAACTTTATAAATATCAAAATTATCCTTTATAAAATTTATATATTTTATATAAAAATTAATACACAATTTTAAAAAAAACAAATAATTAAATTTATTAGAATCATAAAAAATTAAATTAGAAGAAAAATTATTTAATAATAAAAAATTATCTAATTTAATAAAATCTTTATTTTTAATTAATATAATAAGTTTACTTAAAATTTTATTATTATTAAAACGATAATTTTTTATTAAAGAAAAAATAATATTTTTATAATTTAAATAATACTTATTAAATACAAAATTACTATTTATATAACTAAATATTTGATTTAAAAAACCACCTGGTTCAATAGAATTTATTTGATTATAATCACCTACAAATATTATTTTTGTATAATAATTTAAAGAAGATAAAATTAAAAAAATAATATTTAAACTAATCATAGAACATTCATCAACTATTATATAATCCACTTTTAATTTATTAAATTTATTAAATTTTATATAATTAAAAACAAAATTAAATTTAAAAAACTTATGTATAGTAAAACACTTATTAGGTAATTTATTAATAAAATTATCATTAATATTTAATTTTAAAAAAATATCATTTAAATAATTTGTTAATAAAACTGAAGATTTGCCAGTAGAAGAAACTAATATAATATTTTTTTTTGATTTAAAATTAAAAATACTATACAATACTAAAATTAACTTAACTATTAAAGTACTCTTTCCAGTACCTGGACTTCCAGAAATTATAGTAATTTTATTATAAATACAACCTAAAATTATATTTTTATAAAATTTATTAATATTAAATTTATTAATATAAAAATCTAACTTAGATATATCAATATTACTATCATAATTAAAATTAATATTTTTATTTAAAAAATTAATAATATAATTTTCATAATATCAATATTTATATAAATAAATATTATAATTATATAAAATAAATGGAGTATATACATTTTTATGCGAAAAACTAATAATATTATTTATTAACATTATATTTAAACAATCATTTATATTTATATAACTAAAAAAATAAAATAAAAATTTTTTTATATAATCACTAAATATATAATTACTAAAAATATAATCTATAGGTAAACAAACATTACCTAATCTAGTAGATAAACTAATAATAGAAGAAAATAAAATATAAATAAAACTATATTTATCTTTTTTAATATCAAAAATACTAGAAAAACAAATATCAATTAATTCTATTTCACCCTTTTTATAAGCTTTCAATAAAAATTTATTAACTTTATTTTTCATAAAATATACTCTTTTTATTAAAAAATTTACTTAAAATATTAATTAATTTAAATTTAGGTTTTATAAAATATATACCTGTAAAACTTTTATTATTTGAATCTAACAATAAACCTCTTAAAAATATATAATATATACCACCAAAATTATTTTTATAACTATAATTAAATATATTAAATTTTAAAAATTTATGTAATGCTATTGTATAAAATAAATATTGTATATCATATCTATTAATACACATAAATTTAAACATATTAATATTATTATAATCATAAAAATCATTACCTATATAATTACTTTTATAATCAACTATATAATATTTATTATTATTTATAAATATTAAATCTATAATACCATTTAAATAACCATATAAACAATTACCTTTATTAATTAATCTAAAACTATTTCTAGAAACTAAATCATATTTTTTTAAAATACTATTTAAAAAAGATATATTAATTTTCTTAGATAAATATAAAAAAAAATTAAATTCTTTATCATAAATATTAATATAATTACTAACTAAACTTAAATTAATAAATTTTAATTTAACATTTAATAAATTAAATAAAATATTTTTAATTAAAAAAAAAAATTTTTTATCAATATTAAATTCATTTAACTTAAATAATATATAATTAATATTTAATTTTTTTTTAAAATCAATATTTTCTAATATATTATGAAAAAAATTTCCTATATTTTTACCTCTAGGTAAAATTAAATTATTATTTATATTTAATTTATTACTTTTATATAAATTTAAAATATTTTTTTTAAAATTAGAATAATTAATAATTCTTTTTCTATTAATAAAATTATTAAATTTTATATTTTTATAATCTTTAAAAAAATCAAAATTAAATAAAAATTTAATATTCCTTTTATATTTTATAATATCTATATATTTAATAGATATATATTTATTATTAAAATTATTTAATAAATATTTTTTTAAATAAAAAAAATTAATAAAATTATTATTTATATTTAAAATTTTATTAATATAAAAATTATTAAATTTTTTATTATTATTAAATAAATTATATATAAAAATATTACATTGATAAACAGATCTAGTTAAAGCTACATAAAATAATCTCATTTCTTCAGAATACAATTCTTCTAACATTAAATTTTTATTAAATCTAAATTTATAAAAATCTACATTAAAAATAAAACTATTTCTATCATAAAAACAATAAAATTTATTATTTCTTCTTAATTTAAATAAAAAAGGTAACCAAACAATATTATATTGTAAACCTTTAGATTTATGTATAGTAATAATGTTAATATAATCAAAACTATTAAAATAATTTTTAATTTTATAATCATCTTTTAAATTACATAAATTATTAATTTTATCAAATAATCACATAACTAATAAATATTTATCATTTATTTTTAAATATTTAATATGTAAAATTTCAGATAAATTAATATAATTAATTAATATTTTATTTTTATCATTAAAATAATTTAAATTATTAAATTTTTCTTTTAATATAAATTTAATTAAAAAAAAAATTCCATTTTTATTTCATAAATTATAATAAATATAAAATTTTTCTACTATATTATTCATTAATTTTAAATTATTAAAATATTTATTAATACTAAATATATTAAAATTAAAAATAGAAGTTAATAAAGCATTTTTTAAATACTTTTTATTTAAAGGAAATAATATAGCTTTTAATATATAATAAATTTCTTTAGCTTGTAAAGTATTAAAAATATTATTATTCAAATGATCATATAAAATAGGTAAATTATATTTATTAAAAACTTCTAAAATTAACTTAACATCTAAATTACTATAAACTAATATAGCTATATCAGAAATAATTATATTTCTTTTTATATTATCTTTATCTAATATATAATATTTATTATTATTTAAAATATTAATTATTTTTAAAGCACAATAATTAGCTAATTTATATTTAAAATTAAAACAATTTAAATTATTAAATAAAAAAAATTTAATAGAAAAATCTATTTTATTTTCTTTTAATATATAAAATTTTTTGTTTAAAGAATTAACCTTAATATAAAAAATATCTCTAAAAATAAAAGGATCCTTAATTTTACTAAATAAATAATTAATACCTTTATTTAAAAAATATGATGAACGCCAATTAAAAATTAAAGTATAAAAATGATTTATTAATCTTTTTATTTTAATATAATTAAATATATCAGCACCTCTAAAAGAATATATAGATTGTTTAGGATCACCAATTAATATAATTTTAGTTTTATATTTTGTATTATTATTAATATATATTTTTTTAAAAATATTAAATTGAATATAATCTGTATCTTGAAATTCATCTATTAATATAATAGGATAATTTTTCCTTAAAATATTTAAAAAAAATACATTATCTTTATTATTTATAAAATCATTTAAAATAAAAATTAAATCATCAAAACTTATTAAAGATTTAGAAAATTTTTTATTTTTTAAATTTAAATTAATAAAATTTAAACAATCCAATAATATATAATTATATAAATCTCTAATCTTTAAAAATAAAAAATCTATATATAAAAATAAAAAATTTTTATCAATAAAAATATTAACATAACTACTTTTTAAATTATTATAACTAAATTTTAATAAATATTTTATTAAATTAAAATTTATAGTTTTTTCTTTACACCATAAATTAATATTATAAAAAAAAAACTTTAATTTAAATAAACTAAAATATTTAATTTTTAAATTTAATAAATAATTAAATAAAAATTTTTCATTTATTAATCATTCTTTTTTAAAAATATTTATATAATTAATAATATTTAAATAACATTCATTTATATTTTTATATTTAAAATAATTAAAATTAAAGTTTATATTATAAATATTTAAAAATTTTTTAATATCATTAAATAATAAATTATAATTAGATCAATAACTTAATATAATTTTAACAATATTAATTGGTAAAATAGATAATTTATTATATCAATAAAATATAACTAATTCATAAATTAAATCAATTTCATTAGAAATTATCTTTAATTTATAATCAATATTAAATTCGATAAAATTACTAAATATAATTTTTTTACAAAAACCATGTATAGTAAATATAGAAAAAAAATCTATTTTATATTCTAATTTAGTTAATATATTAACAATATTAGGAAAATTTTTTATATAAATAAATAAATCATATATACTATTATCAATACATTTATTATATAAACAAGATATTTTTAAATTTCTTATATTATTTAAAATTCTATTTTTAATTTCTAAACAAGCCAATTCTGTAAAAGTAACTATTAAAATATTATCTATTAATAAATTATCAAAATATTTATCTAAATTAATATTTAATAAAAATCTTATATATAATAAAGATATTACATTAGTTTTTCCTGTACCAGCTGAAGCTTCAATTAAAATTTTATCATAAATTATACTATTAATATAATTAAAAACACTAATTTCTTTCATAAATTAATATAATTTTATCTCTAAATAATTTAACATTGGTAATAACCATTTAACAGACTGATTAATAATAAAATCAATATTTATATTTAAATTATATTTCATAATACTTTTAATATAAATATTATTTAATTCATTTTTAACAAATAAATTTTTAAGTATACTATCTTTATATTTATTAATTAATTTATATAAAAAAAAATTATTATTTAAAATACTTTTATTATTAAAATTATAAATATAATATAATAAACAATTACTAAATTTAGGTAAAAAAAATAAAGGAAATTTTATTCCACTTAAAAAACCATTAATATAAAAAATTAAATATTTTTTAGATAAATTAATATTAAGTTCTTTAAATATATAAATATTATTATATCCATATAAAATACTTTTTTTAAAATTACCTAAATAACAATAAACCAAATGATTTATTCAAAATAATAAACAATCTATAAAATTTATATTTTTAGGTAATCATTTAATATTATTTAATTTATTAAAATAAATTATATCCATAAAACTATATTTATTATTAATATTTAATACAAAATCAAATTTTTCCACACTTAAATCTAAATAACATATATTTTTAAATAAATTAATTATATTAATTTTTTCATTATTTCATAATATTTTACCAAAATTTGCTAAAGGTAATAAATTTAACTTTTTTAAATATAAATAAAAATTATTATTAAATTTTTTACCTAATAATAAATTATTAATAAATATTTTTCTAAAAAAATAAAAATCATAATAATTAAAAAATAAAAATTTAACATTATTATCAAAAAAATCTAATTTTAAACAAAATTCAAAAAAAAATTTAATTGGATTAAATCAAAATTTATATAATTTATTTAAACTAAAATAATTTTCTATATTTTTATAAATTATAAAATTATTAAAATTATTTTTTATTTTTATAATATTATTATCAATATTACTAACAAATTTATAATTTATTTTATTTTTTATATTAAATAATTTATTAAAATTTATATATATATAATTCAATAAATTATCTAATAATATAGAAGAAAAACATTTATTAAAAATTTTAATAGAATTATTAACATAACTTATATATAACTTATCTTTAGCTGAAATTAAATATTCTAAAAATAAATACTTTTCAATTTCTATTTTATTTCTATCACCAAATCTATAATATAAATACATTAAATCAAAATTACAATTTAAATAATTTTTAGGATATTCTAAATTCATACCTAAAATACATATTACTTTAAAAGGTATAGATCTTAATGGTAAAAATGAACAAAAATTTAAATGATTTAAAGAATATTGTTTAATTTTTTTTCTTTTATTAAAGTATATTTTTAAAATTCTTATAAAAAACTTATTATTAATTTTTAAATTAATATCAAAATAATAAAAAATTTTAAATAATTTTTTATAATTAAAAAAATCTAAAAAATTATATTTATTAATATACCTACTATCTATAAAATCTAAAATAATTTCATTACAAATATTAATTCAATTACATAATAAAAATTTTTTAGATAATATTTTTCTTCAATATATAAACTTAAATATTAAATTAGAAAATTTACCAATTAATTTATGAAAAAAATTATTATCTATATAATAATAACTAAATATATTATTTCATAAAAAAAAATCTTTATTAACAGCATAACCTAATAATAAACTTTTTATACTATCTAAAATAGTAAAATAATTAACATCTTTAAATGAAAAATTATTTATATCTTTTATAAAATTAACATTTTTAATTAAATTTAAAAATATATCTAATTCATTAATAGATATATCAAATTTATTAAAAATAAATTTATTTTTAATAAAATTTATAAATTTAATAGAATTTAAACTTATATCATTAATATTTAATAATTTTATAAAAAATTTAAATAAAATATCATAAGAATTAATATTTTCATTCATAATAAAAAATGGAATTTTTTTTTCATATTCTTTAAAAACCAAATTTATATAATTTATATATAAATTAATATTTGTAGTAACAACTATTATTTCATTACATTTATAATTATAATTATCAATTATATAAAAAATAAAATCTCTTAACTTATAAACTTCATCTAAATAATTATTACAATATTTTATAATTAATGAATTATCATTAATATTTTCTTTATATTTAAAATCTTTAAAATATAAAATATTTTTTTTTATTTTATCTAATAAATTATTATTAAATTTATTATTAAAAAAATTAATATTTATTAAATTATAATTATTTAATAAATATAAAAATTCACCAAATATTTTACTATAATATAAAAACATTAAATTAATATCATAATTAAAAAAATAATTATTATTATCTTTATTTATATCATTATAACTATTTAAATAATTAAAATCATATCAATATTCTTTACAAGGATTAACTATAAAATAATGTACATTAATAATTTTAGATAATAAATAAATAATATTTAAATATATAGGTGGTAAATTATATACATTAAATACAAATAAATTATTAAAAAACAAATTTAAAACTTTACTTTTATATTTTAATAAATTAATTAATTTTAATAAAATATTAGATCTATGTTCATTACAATTAAATTTTAAATTAAAATAATTAACTATTTTTCTTCATAAAATAGATTGCCAAACTTGATGAATACTATTAATATTTTTATCTAGCTTATTATTTTCTCAAATATTTAATAAATCAAATCTATATACTAAATACTTATCATATAAATCAGATATTTTTATACATAAACTTAATAATTTTTTATTATTTTTATCATTATACAAATATTTTTTTAATATTAAAAATTCACTCTTATTAATTAATTTAGGTAATAATTTAACAATTAATAACATTAAATTAAATCTATTAAAATAATTTATTTCAGATATATCTTTAAAATTAAATTTACATAAATTTCATATAAATTTAGCAGTTAAAAAATATTTAAAATTAACTAAAATATCTAAATATTTACTAAAAAAAACATTTAAAAATAAAGATATATTATTATTAGAAACCAACAAAATATTTTTATCTTTAATTAAATTATTATTTTTTATAACATATAAAAATATATGTTTTAATAAACCAAAATCATTAGATTGATATAGTATAAACATTATTAAATAATATATAAATTCTTTATTAAAATATATAATATACAAAATAAATAATCAAAAAAAATAGATAAAAAAAAAATAATTATAAAAAAAAAATTAATATTTTTTAAATTATTAAAAAAAAAAAAATATATTTTAAAATTAATATTTAAAGGTCAAAAAAATTTTACACCCCTAGAAGTAAACATATCTATAAAAATATGACTTAAAAAACCAATTAAAAATCCATATTTAATATAAATTAAATAAATATTTAAAACAAAAAAAATATTATTAAAAAATAATATATAAATAATAATAAAAAATATAAAACTATGAAAAAATCTTCTATGACCAAATTTTTTATTAATAAAATATGAAAAAAAATATAATTTTTTACCTATCAAAGAATATCTATGATCTATATCAGGAAATATACTAAAAAAAAAACTAGAAATAATTAAATAAAATAAATAAATATTAAATTCTAAATTAAAAATTTTTATAAATAAAATATTACAAGTTAACGAAAATATTAAATGATTAAAATAAGACATTATCTTTCTTTTTATATAAAATAATATTAAATTATAATAATAATATAATAATAAAAAAAACAAAAAATGAAAAAATTAAATATAAATGATCATAGAAAAATAAATAAATATATGAAATTATTTTATATATCAAAAAATAATCCAGGAATAATATATTGAAAAAAAAATGGTATAATAATAATAAATTTAATTAAAAAATTAATAAGACAAGAATTAAAAATATATAAATATAAAGAAGTACAAACAGCTCATTTAATACCTAAAAATATTTGAAAAATAAGTGGTCATTGAAAAAATTATAAAAAATATATATATACATGTAAAAAAAAAAATAAATTATGTATAAAACCTATGAACTGTTTAGGACACATAGAAATATTTAAAGAAAAAATACAATCATATAAAAATTTGCCAATAAAAATTTCAGAATTTGGTTTATGTCATAGAAATGAACCATCTGGTTCATTACAAGGATTAATGAGAACAAAATCATTTATACAAGATGATGCACATATTTTTTGTAATAAAAAAAAAATTAATATAGAAATAATAAATTGTATTAAAATAATAAATAAAATATATAAATTATTTAACTTTAATAAAATATATATATACGTATCTACTAAACCAGAAAAATATTTAGGTAATAAAAAAAAATGAAAAAAAATACAAAAAAAAATATTTAATTTACTTAATAAAAAAAAAATAAAATTTTACTTAAAAAATAAAGAAGGAGCATTTTATGGACCAAAAATAGAATTCTCCTTAAAAGATAAATTAAATAGAAAATGACAATGTGGAACTATACAAATAGATTTTAACTTATCAAATAAATTAAATGTTAATTATATAAATAAAAAAAATAAAAAAAAAAAACCAATAATTATACATAGAGCTATTTTAGGTTCACTAGAAAGATTTATAGCAATATTAATAGAACAAAAAAATGGATGATTACCTATTTGATTAACACCAATACAAATAATAGTATTAAATATATCTAAAAAAAATATTAAATATTCAAAAAAAATTTTAAATAAATTAAATAAATATAATTATATAAGAGCAAAAGGAAATTTTAAAAATAAAAAAATAAACTTTAAAATAAGAAAATATACTTTACAAAAAATACCTTATATGGTAATATGCGGCGATAAAGAAATAATTTCTAAAACAGTAAATATAAAATTTACATATAAAAATATAAATAAAATTAAAAAAATTGAATTTTTAATAAAAAAAATAAAAAAAAAAACTAAATATATATTTAAAGGAGAAAATTATTAAAAATAATATAAAATATTTATCTAAATTTAGATTTAATATAAATAAAAATATTAAATCTTCAAAAGTTAGAATAATAGGTAAAAATATTAAAAATAAAATATTAAATATAAAAGAAGCATTATCTTTAGCTAATAAAAAAAATATGGATTTAGTAGAAGTAAATTCAAAAACAAATCCTCCTATATGTAAAATAATAGATTATGGAAAATTTATATATAAAAAAAATAAAATATTAAAAAAAAATAAAAAAAAAAATTTTATTATAAAAGAAATAAAATTTAGACCTAATACAAATTTAAATGATTATAATATAAAAATAAAAAAAATTAAATTTTTAATAAAAAAAAAATATAAAATAAAAATAACAATAAGATTTAAAGGAAGAGAAATAATACATAAAAATATAGCTATTAATATGTTAAATAAAATAAAAAATGAAATAAAAGATATTACAAAATTAGATTATTCAAACAATAAAATAGAAAATAAACAAATAATAATGATTTTTACACCAAATTAATAATATTATGATAAAAATAAAAACAAAAAAATCAGTTAAAAAAAGAATTAAAAAAACTAATCTAAATAAAATTAAATTTAAATCTTCAAATTTAAATCATCTTTTAACAAAAAAAAATAAAAAAAAAAAAAGAAAACTAAAAAAAAAAAAATTAGTAAATAAAAAAAATATAAAAAATTTAAAAAAATGCATACCATAAATTTAAGGATATTAAATGATAAGAATTAAAAAAGGTAGAATAAACCATAAAAAACATAAAAAAATATTAAAACTATCTAAAGGATATTATGGATCTAGATCTAGATGTTTTAAATCAGCAAAACAAGCAGTTATAAAATCAGGTCAATATTCATATAGAGATAGAAAACAAAAAAAAAGATACTTTAGAAAAATATGAATAATAAATATTAATGCTGAAGTAAGAAAATATGGTATAACTTATAATAAATTTATAAATAAAATAAAAAAACTATCTATAAAAATTAACAGAAAAATACTATCAAATTTAATAAATAAAAATAAAAATATCTTTAAAAATTTAATTAAATTAATTAAAAAAAATTAAATTAATAATGTTAAATATAATTAAAAAAAAAATAAATAAAATAAAAAAAAAAATAAAAAAAATAAATAAAATAAATAAAATAAAAAAACTAAAAATTTTATATAAAAAATATTTAGGTAAAAAAGGATACTTTAATAAAATAATAAAAATATTTAATAAAATACCAAAAACTAAAAAACCATATTTTGGAAAAAAAATTAATAATATTAAAAAAAAAATAATAAATAAAATAAAAAAAAAATATACAAATATAAAAAAAAAAATAAAAAAAAAAAAAAATAAAATAGATATATCATTACCTTGTAAAAAAATTATATATGGAAATTTACATCCAATTACAATAACAATAAACAATATAGAAGAAATTTTTAATGAATTAGGTTTTATATCTATTAATAGTGAAGAAATAGAAAATAAATATTATAATTTTAATTCATTAAATATTAAAAAAAATCACCCATCTAGATCAAATAAAGATACATTTTGAATAAATAAAAAATATTTATTAAGAACACAAACTTCATGTATACAAACAAAATATATGAAAAATAATAAACCTCCAATTAAAGCAATATATACAGGATGTGTTTTTAGAAGAGATTTAGATAAAAATCATACTCCTATGTTTCACCAAACAGAAATATTTATAGTAGATAAAAAAATAAATTTTAGTAATTTACTTTATATAATAAAAAATTTTTTAAAAATATTCTTTAATAAAAATATAAAAATTAAAATAATTCCTTCTTATTTTCCATTTACAGAACCTTCTTATGAAGTATATATTAAAAATAATAAAAAAAAATGAATAGAAATAATGGGATGTGGTTTAATACACCCTAATATTCTAAAAAACTCAAAAATAAATAATAAAAAATATTCTGGATTAGCTATAGGAATAGGAATAGAAAGATTAACAATGATTAAATATAATATTTATAATATAAAAGATTTATATAAAAATAATATAAATTTTTTAAATAAATTCTAAAAAAAAAAAAATGAGATTTTATATAAAATGAATTAAACAATATTTAAATAAAAAAATAAATATTAATAATATAAAAAAAAAATTAAATAAAAATGGATTTGAAACAAAATATGAATTTATACCACAAAATTATATAAAAGTAAAAATAATTAAAAAAAAAAAAATAAAAAAAAATAAAAATTTAATAATAATCAATAAAAAAAATAAAAAAATAAAATTAGAAATAAAAATAAAAAAAATACCAAAAAAATTAAAATATATTTGAATAAATAAAAATATAAATAAAATTAAAAAAAAAATTTTTTTTTTAAAAATTAATAAAAATATTAAAAATAAAAAAATTATAATATTATATCAAAATAAACAAACAAAAAAACAAATAAAATTATTAAAAATTAATATACCATATAATAGAATAGATTGTAATAACATATATAATATATCAAAAGAAATATGTAATTTATATAAAAAAAATATATATGAAAAAAAAATAAATATTAAAATAAAAAATAAAAAAAAATATAAAATTTCAATTTTTATAAAAAAAAAAATAAATAAATATTTAAATAATTATAAATACATAATACTAAAAAATAAAAAAAAAAAAATTAAAATACCCAATTTTATTAAAAATAAATTAGAAAATATGGGTTTTATAATTAAAAATAATATATTTGATATAATAAATTATATATTAATAAAATATGGAAGTTTAATAATATGTTTAGATTTTAAAAAAATAAAAAACAAAAAATTAAAATTAAATATAGAAAAAAATAAAAATAATAACTCAATAATATTAAAAAATAAAAAAAAATATATAATAAAAAATTTTAAATATAATAAAAAATTTAAAATAAAAAAAAATACTAAAAATATAATATTAATATCTATATTACTAAATAAAAATTTTATAAATAAAAATTATATAAATAACAAAAATAATATATTATCATATAATAATAATATAGATAAAAATATACAATATAAATCAATTAAAGAAATATGTTATATTTTAAAAAATATAATAAAAACTAAAATAATATATTTTAAAAATAAAAATAATATAAAAAAAAAAAATAAAAAAATAAAATTAAAATTTTCAGAAATAAAAAAAAAAATAGGAAATAAAATAAAAAAAAAAAAAATAATTAAAATATTAAAAATAATAAGATGTAAAATAATAATAAAAAAAAAATTTATTTTAATTTTAAAACATAAAACAAGACTTGATTTAAATATTAAAGAAGATTTTATAGAAGAAATAATAAAATTTTACAAAAATAAAAATATAAAAAAAAAAAAAATTAAAAACACATTAAAATTCAACAAAATAAATAAATATATAAAAAACATAAAATATATAAAAAATTTCATTTCTAATATAGGATATACAGAAATAATAAATTTTCATTTTAGTAATGAAAAAAAAGAAAACATATTTTTTAATAAAAAAAATTATATAAAAATAAAAAATCCTATATTAAATAAAATGTCAATATTAAGAACTTCTTTAATACCAGGACTTATAAATACAATTAAATATAATATAAAATTTAAAAATAAAAATATAAAAATATTTGAAATAGGAAATTGTTATAAAATAAAAAATAATAAAATAATAGTAAAAAAAAAAATATCTTTATTACTATACGGATTTAAATATAAAAAAAACTGAAATACAAAAAAAAAAAAATTTAATTTTTTTGATATTAAAAATGACTTAGAATCAATAATAAAAAAACAAAAAAAAATAAACAATTTATATATTAAAAAAAGTAAAAATAAATTATTAGATAAAGATCAAAATGCAAATATATATATAAAAAAAAAAAAAATAGGTTTTATAGGAAAAATTAATAAAAAAATACAAAAAATAATAAATATAAAATATCCTATTTTTATATTAGAAATAAATATAAAAAATATAATAAATAAATCAGAAAAAAAAATTAAAAAAATATCAAAATTTCAAAATTATAAAAGAGATATAACAATAATAATAAATAAAAATATTTCAATATACAAAATAATAAAAAAATGTAAAATTATAAATCAAATAAAAAAAATTAATATAATAGATGTATATAAAGATAAAATATTAAAAAAAAAAAAAAAAAAAAATATCACATTAAATATAATAATAGAAAATAAAAAAAAAATATTAAATGAAAAAGAAATAAATAAAAATGTAATAAAATGTAAAAATTTATTAAGAAAAAAATTTAAAGCTTTAATAGATAACGATATAAAAAAATTTTATAAATATAAATAAATTTATTAATAATTTTAATATTTATATTAATAAACATAAATAATTATATAATAATATAGGTTATAATAAAAATATAAAATTTCTTTAAATAATATTTATAAAAAAAAAAATCAAATAAATAAATTTATAATATAAAAAAAAATAAAAATTAAATTAATTTAATAATATTTTATAGGAAACATATTATGAAAAAATACTCTTATAATAACTTAAACAATTCAAATAAAAATATGTTACTATTATACATGAGTAATGTATATGGTTGAATGTCTTTTGGTTTATTATTAACATCATTTATATCTTGATATACAACTAAAATACCATTTATGTTAGAATTAATATTTTTTAATAAATTATTTATATTTACTTTATTAATTTCACAATTAATGATTGTCCTAATATTATCAAATTCAATAAATAAATTAACATCACAATCAGCAATAATTCTATTTATAATTTATTCAATTATTACTGGACTATCAATGTCAAGTATATTTTTAATATATACATATTCATCAATATGTATATCATTTTTAACAACAAGTATTATGTTTGCTCTAATGAGTATATGAGGATATACTACTAAGAAAGATCTAACTAAATTAGGAAATTTATCTTTAATGTGTCTAATAGGAATTGTTATATCAAGTTTATTAAACACATGATTACAAAATTCATATATTATATGAATAACATCATACATAAGTGTTATAATATTTACTATTTTAACAGCATGAGATACACAAAAATTAAAAGAAATAGGAAATAATATAATATTAGAACATAAAGATCAATTAAGAAAATATTCTATATTAGGAGCTCTTTTATTATATTTAGATTTTATTAATATATATATATTAATATTAAAAATATTAGGTATAAAAATTAATAATAATAATAAAAAAAGAGATAAAGAAAATTAATAAAATAATACCTTCTAATTAGAAGGTATTATATATTAACTTTTTTTTTTAAATAATTTAATCGATTTTTTAATTAAATTTTTTGCTTTACTAATATCAAATCATTTACCTATTTCAATTCATTTTTTATGATTTAAAGATTTATAATTCTCAAAAAAATAATATATTTTTTCTAAAATATTTTCAGGTACATCACATATATCATTAATATTATTAAATTGATTAGATATATTAAAATTAGGAACAGCAATTATTTTATCATCTTTACCAGATTCATCAATTATTTTTAAACCACCAATAGGTCTGCAATTAATTATTGATCCAGTAATTAAAGGTATATTATTAATTAATATAACATCTAAACAATCACCATCTTTATATAAAGTTTTATTAATAAAACCATAATTAAAAGGATAAAAAACAGGTGTTTCTATATATCTATCAACATAAATATTATCATAATTTTTATTTATTTCATACTTAATTAAAGAATTTCCATATGGAATTTCTACTATAACAAAAATATCATCTGGTATATTTAAACCAGAAGGTATATTTTTAAAAGACATAAAAACCTATATATATAAATTAATAAATTATTGATTTAAAATTAATATTTTATATAATATTAACTAAATATTAAAATATAATAAATAATAAATAATAAATAATAAATAATAAATAAATAAATAAATAAATAATAATGAATAAAAAAATAATAATAAAAAAAAATATATATAAAAATAAAATAAAAAAAATATTAAAATATATAAAAAAAAAAATAATATATAATAATATACAAATTACCATAAATTCAGAAATTGGTAAAGAAATAAAAATAAAAAATAATAATATAGAAAATATAGAAATTAAAAATAATGAAATAATAAATATTATTATATATAGAAAAAAAAAAAAATGTGTATTTATATGTAATAATACTAAAAAAAACACATTAAAAAAATGCGTAAATTATATAAATAATACTTTACATTTTATATCTAAAGATAAATATAATAATATAGCTTCAAAAAAAAAATTTAAAAAAAAAATAAAAAAAAAATTAGGAATAATATTTAAAGATAATATTAATACAAAAAAAATTATAAATATATGTAAATTTATAGAAAAAGAATCTACTAATTTTAATAAAAAAATAATAAGTGATGGTGTAATATTTATAAAATATACAAATTATTATTTTATTTATAATAATAAAATTAATAATATTAAATATTATATATCTAATTACTATATATTAATAAATAATATATATACAAAAATAAATAAAATAGAATACTATTCTAAATATTATATTAAACATAAATTATCAGATTTAATTAAAAATTCATATAAATTAGGTATTAAATCATCAAAATATTTATTAAAAAAAAAAAAAATAAAAAAAATTAAAACAGAAATATTTAACGTTATATTTAATAATGAAATTAGTTCAATAATATTTAATTATTTATATAAATCTATTAAAGCCTATAATATTTATAATAAAACATCTTTTTTAATAAATAAATTAAATAAAAAAATATTACCTAAATGAATAAATATAATTGAAAATCCATTTCTATACAAAGGAATAGGATCTAAACCTTTTGATAATGATGGATTAAATACTAAAAAATATAAATTAATAAAAAATGGAATTTTAAAAACATGAATATCAAATTATAAATATTCAAAAAAATTAAATATAAAAAATACATATAATTCTGGAGGTATACATAATTGATGTTTTAAAAATAAAATAAAAAATATAAGTAAAAAAAAATTAATTATAAAAATGAAAAACGGGTTAATAATAGATAAACTATTAGGACAAGGTGTAAATATTAATAATGGTAATTTTTCCAAAGGAGCTTCAGGTTTTTTAATAAAAAATAAAAAAATAAAATATGCTATAAATGAAATAACAATATCTGGAAATTTAAAAAATTTATTTAAAAATATTAAATATATGAGTAATGATTATAATAAAAATTCCAATATAAGATCTGGATCAATTTTAATAAAAAATATACAAATATCAGGTAAATAATTAAATATATTAAATATATTAAATTAAATTTTTACATCCTAATAAAGTAAACATATTTAATAAATAACTAATTATATATTTTTTACTATTATTTAATCATATTCTAGGATCATAAAATTTTTTATTAGGTTTATAAATACCTTTAGGATTACCTAATTGAGATTTTAAATATAACTTATTTCTTTTATAATAATCTAATATTCCATTTCAATAATTTCATTGTATATCAGTATCTAAATTAATTTTTACTACACCATATTTAATACATTTTCTAATAATATTTATTGAAGTACCTGAACCTCCATGAAAAACAAAATTTAAAATTTTATCATTTTTATTTAATAAATTTTGAGATTCTAATAAAATTTCAGGACACAATAAAACATTACCAGGTTTATATACACCATGTGTATTACCAAAAGAAGCTGCTATTAAAAAATTATTACTAATTTTCTTTAATTTATTATAAGCATATATAATATCATTAGGATTAGTATATAATTTACTTTTTGATAATCTTCTATTATCTAAACCATCTTCTTCACCACCTGTACAACCTAATTCAATTTCTAAAAAAATACCTAATTTATAAAATTTATTTAAATAATAACAAGATATATCTAAATTATATTTTAGATTATAAATAGATAAATCAATCATATGAGAACTAAATAAAGGTTTTCCATAACTACTAAAATAATCTATACTATAATTTAATAAAGAATCTATTCAATTTAAATTATCCTTTAAACAATGATCTGTATGTAAAATTACAGGAACTTTATAATATAAAGAAGCTTCATGTATATAAGAAGCAGCTAAAATTGCTCCTTTAATAGAAGAATTTAAAAAAGAATCTTTATCAACATTTAAAGAATTACCTAAAAAAAAACTAGAACCACTATAAGAAAATTGAATAATTACTATAGTATTTGATATCCTTGCTGATTCTAATACAGAATTAATAGTTATATTATCTATACAATTTATAGCTAATAACGCAATATTATTCTTATTTAAATAATTAAACAATTTACTTAATTCTAAACCAAAAATAATTCCACTTTTAATATTCAAAAAATTTTTCATAATTATAAGATAATTAATTTTTATTATATTTTTTACTTAACAATTCTAATATAGGTAATGTTTTTCTTTCTATATAATATAAAAAAGCACCTCCTCCAGTAGATATATAAGATATATATTTACCAATATTAAATAATTCTATACAAGATATAGTATCACCTCCACCAGCAACTACAAACGCTTTACTTTTTATTATTGCTTTAATTATATATTTAGTACCTTTTCTAAAATTTAAAAATTCAAATACACCAACTGGACCATTTCATAATATTGTTTTAGCATTAATAATTATTTTACAAAACAATTTTATAGTTTTATCACCTATATCCATTATTTCCTCATTAATAGATATATCATTTAAATCTTTACAATAAGATTTTGATAATTCTGAAAAATTTTTACCTACTCTACAATCTATAGGTAAAGGTATATTTTTATATTTACTAATTAAATTTTTAGATAAATTAACAAAATTTTTATCGTATAAAGAGTTACCTATATAATATTTAGATGCTAAAAAAGTATTAGATATACCTCCTCCAACAATTAAATTATCAGAAATATTAGCTAAAGAATTTAAAACTTTAAATTTAGTAGAAATTTTAGCACCACCTACTATAGAAACTAAAGGTCTTTTAGGTTTAATTAATATTTTAGATAAAAATTTTATTTCTTTTTCAAATAAAAAACCTAATAAACATAATTTAACAAAATTACATATTCCATAAGTTGAAGAATTAATCCTATGAGAAGTTGCAAATGCATCCATAACAAAAATATCACATAAATTAGAATATTTTTTTGATAAATTAATATCATTTTTAGATTCACCTTTATTAAATCTAACATTTTCAAGTAATAATATATTATTACTATTTATAATATTAAAGTTAATATTTTTTAATAAATAATCTTTAATTAATAATACTTTAATATTTAATAATTCTTCTAATCTCTTACATATAGGAAATAAAGAAAAATTTTCATCATAAACTCCTTCTTTAGGTCTACCTAAATGAGAACATAAAATTACTTTAGAACCACTATTAATTAAAAATTTTATAGTACATAAAGACGATTTAATTCTAGTATCAGATAATATTATACCATTTTTAATTGGTACATTTAAATCTAATCTTACTAAAACTCTTTTATTAAACAAATTTTTTTTATATTTTTTTAAAAACATAATAATCCTTAATTTTACTAATTAATAACTATTTAATTATAATTAATAATAAAAAAAAAATCAAAATAATAATTATAACTTTAAATATTAAATTTATATAAATCATGAGCAATAAAAGTTTTAGGAAATATATTAACACAATTTGATAATATTTTACTTAAATTACTTAATTTATATCTAGCACTAATATGAGTTATTATTAAATTTTTCACACAATATTTTTTAGCAATTAAAGCTGCTTGTATATTAGTAGAATGACCTCTATTATTAGCTAAAAATCTATATTTATCATCTAAAGTAGCTTCATGTATTAATAAATCTGCATTAAATAAACTATTAATTTTTAATTTTATAGGTGATGTATCACCAAATATAAATATTTTCTTACTATTTATAGACTTATTTAAATATTTATAACTTTTTATTATTTTACCATTAGGTAATAATACATTATTATTATCTTTTATTAATTTATAAATAGGACCAGGTAAAATTCCATCTAAAATTAATTTATCAACTTTTAAAGATCCTTTTTTTTTTAAAATTTTTATATAATAACCAAAACATTCTATACTATGATTTAAAATAAAACAATTTACTTTAAATATTCCATTATTAAATATTTCACCCTCTGATATTTCATATATTTTAATAGAATAATTAATATAAGAATTAGTTATTCTTAAAGAATAATAAATATAATCTTTTATACCTTTACAACCATAAATTTCTAATACATATTTATAATTATTTACAGACATTGTAGTTAATAAACCTGGTAAACCTAATATATGATCACCATGTAAATGAGTAATAAAAATCTTTTTTATTTTATTAATTTTAATACAAGATTTTAATATTTGATGTTGTGTAGCTTCACCACAATCAAATAATCAAACTTCATAATTAGGAGAAGATAATATAAATGCTATACTAGAAACATTTCTATTTAAAGTTGGACAACCTGCACTAGTACCTAAAAATTGAATTAACATATATTTTTATTTTATAATATTAATATTTAATTTAAAAAAAAAACAAATTTAAAAAAATTTATTACAATATTAAAACCAATTATATAGTAATATATATATATTATTAATTAAAATTTGACTTAAAAAAATGATAAAAAAAATTGGTATATTAACTAGTGGTGGAGATAGTCCTGGAATGAATTCTGTAATAAAAAGTATATTTTATTATTCTAATAAAAATAAAATAAAAACATATGGAATAATTAATGGATATAAAGGATTATATTTTAATAAAATAAAAAAAATAAAAAAAAAAAATATTAATAATATAATAGATAAAGGTGGAACATTATTAGGATCATCTAGATTTGAAAAATTAAAAGAAAAAAAAATAAGATTAAAAATTATAGATAATATAAAAAATAAAATAGATTTATTGATAGTTATAGGAGGTGAAGGATCTTATAAAGGAGCATATAAATTAAATAAAATGAATTTACCTTGTATTACAATACCAGCTACTATAGATAATGATATTAATGGTACAGATTATACTATAGGATTTTATACAGCATTAGAAACAATAGTAAATTATATAGATAATTTAAAATATACATTAATATCACATAATAGAATATTAATTTTAGAAGTTATGGGTAGAAAATGTAAAGATTTAGCTTTAAATGCTTCTATTTGTAATGATAATTTATATTTAATAACTAAAAAAAATATAAATAAAAATAAATTATTAAATTATATTAAAAAAAATATAAAGTATAATAAATATATAATAATAATTATAATGGAAAATTTAATAAATATAAAAAAATTTTCAAAAAAAATAGAAAATATAACTAAAATAGAAACAAGATTTACATCCTTAGGATATATTCAAAGAGGTAGTAAACCATCTGCTTTTGATAGAATATTAGGATTTAAAATGGGACAATTTGTAGTTAAAAAATTAATAAAAAAAAATATAACTGGAAAATGTATAGGAATTAAAAATAATAAAATTATACAATATAACTTAGAAAAAAATAATATATAACAAAAACTATGCTTAATAATAATTTTATTTATAAAATAATAGATAAAGATATAAAAAAAAAAAAATATAAAAAAATAATAACAAGATTTGCACCAGAACCAAATGGATATCTACATATAGGACATATTAAATCAATATATTTAAATTATAATATTGCTAAAAAATATAATGGAAAATTTAATTTAAGATTTGATGATACTAATCCAGAAAAAGAAAAAAAAAAATATATAAATAAAATTATAAAAGATATAAAATGGTTAGGAATAAAATGAAATGGAAAAATAAAATATTCATCTAATTATTTTAATTTATACTATAAATATGCAAAAATATTAATTAAAAATAAATTAGCTTACATAGATGAACAATCACAAAAAGAAATAAAAAAAAATAGAGGTTCATATACTAAAAATGGTATAAATAGTCCATTTAGAAATAGAAATATTAAAGAAAATTTAAAACTATTTAAAAATATGAAAAAAGGATTATATTCAGAAAAAAGTATATGTCTAAGAGCTAAAATTAATATGTCATCTAAAAATTTAATATTAAGAGATCCCATTATATATAGAATAAAATATAAAAAACATCCTATTACAAAATATAAATGATGTATATATCCTATGTATGATTTTGCACATTGTATAGCAGATTCAATAGAAAAAATATCACATTCAATATGCACATTAGAATTTAGTAATAACAGACCTTTATATAATTGAATAATTAAAAAATTAAAATTTAATCATATACCTAAACAATATGAAATTTCAAAATTAAATTTTTCATTTAATATAACATCAAAAAGTAAAATTAAATATTTAATAAAAAAAAAAATTATATTAAATTGAAAAGATCCTAGATTATTAACAATATATAGTTTAAAAAATAAAGGATATAAACCAAATTTAATAATTAAATTTTTTAAAAATTTAGGTATTAGTAAACAAGAAAGTTTAATTGATATAAATTTATTTGAAAATTTTTTAAAAAAAAAAATTAATATTAATTCAGAAAGAAGAATGTGTGTAATAAATCCTATTAAAGTTAAATTAATAAATATAAATAAAAAAAAATCATTTAAAATATTAAGAAATCCAGTCAATAAAAAATTAGGAAAAAGAAAAATATATATATATAAAATAATATATATAGATAAAAAAGATATAAAAAAAAATATAAATAATAAATATAATAATTTACTTAAATTAAGATATGCAGGTTTAATTAAAATAAAAAAAATAAAAAAAAAAAAAAATAAAATTATATATATAAAATGTAAATATTTAAAAAAAAAAAAAAATAATAATAATAATAATAATAAAATAAAAATAATACATTGAATATCAAAAAAAAATTCATTAAAATCTAAATTTAGACTATTTTATAAATTATTTAATATTAAAAATGTTTATAAAAAAAAAAATATATTATCAATAATAAATAAAAAATCAATAATAATTAAAAAAGGTTATATAGAAAAAAATATAATAAATAAAAAAAAAATATTTCAATTTGAAAGAGAAGGTTATTTTATAATAAATAAAAAAATAAATAAAAAAATAATATTTTTTGATAGAATAATGAATTTATAAAATAATGAAAATTAAAAAAATAATTAATAATAAATTAAATATATTAAATATAATAAATATAAAAAAATATAAAAAAAAAAATAAAGAAAAATATATGAATAAAAAACAAATAAAATATTTTAAAAAAATATTAAATTTAATATATTTAAAAATAAAAAAAAAAAAAATTTTTAAAAATCCTATTAAAAATATAATAAAAAAAATTAAAATAATTAATAAAAAAAATATAAAAAAAAAAAAAACAACAATTAAAAAAATAAAAAAAACAATTAAAATAATTAAAGAAAAAAAATTTGGATTTTGTAAAAAATGTAAAAAAAAAATAGGAATAAATATATTAAATAAGAAACCTATTATAAATTTATGTATAAATTGTTTAATTATAAAGAAATTAAAAAAAAAAAAAAATATTAAAATTTAGTAAGTATTTTATATCCATAATTAGTTACTAATACAGTATATTCATATTGTGCAGATAAAGATTTATCTATAGTTTTTACTGTTCATCCATCATTCATTAATTTAGTTTTATAACTACCTATATTAACCATAGGTTCTATAGTAAAAATCATACCTTTTTTAAATATAAAATTGTAACTATTTTTGTAATGTAAAATATGCGGTTTCTGATGTAATTTTTTTCCTATTCCATGACCACAATAATCTCTAACTATTGAATATCCAAATTTTTCAACATAATTTTGTATAACATAACCTAATAAATTTATTTTATTACCTGGTTTAACAAATTTTAAAGCTTTAAAAATACTATTTTTTGTAACTTTACATAAATTTATAGATTCAATACTAGGATCACCAACAAAATACATTTTTGAAGCATCAGAATAATAATTATTTTTACAAATACTTATATCTATATTTATAATATCACCATCTTTTAAATATTTATCAAACCTAGGTATTCCATGACATACAACATCATTAATAGAAGTACATATAGATTTAGGATAATTCATATATCCTAAAGAAGCAGGATAAGCTTTATAATAATTTACTATTCTATCATAACAAATATAATCTATTTCACCTGTAGATATACCTGGTTTAATAAATTTAGATATATAAACTAACATTTTACTTACTAATTTAGAAACTATTTTAATATTTTTAATATCATATAAACTATTCATTTTAATAAATATTATTTATAATTTTTAAAATTATATTATTATAATATAGTAATATATTATATTATTTATAATAAAAAAAAAATGTTAAAATTAAATATTAAAGAAATGATAAAGTTAGGAATTCATTTTGGTCATCAAACTAAATTTTGAAATCCTAAAATGAAAAAATTTATATATACTAAATATAATAAAATTCATATAATTAATTTAGAAAAAACTATAATATTTTTTAAATTAGCACTAAAAAAAATATTTAAAATTTTTAAAAAAAAAAAAAAAATATTATTTGTTGGTACAAAAAAAAATACATCAAAATATATAAAAATAATAGCTAAAAAATGTAAACAATTTTATATAAATAAAAGATGATTAGGAGGAACTTTAACAAATTGAAAAACAGTTAGAAAATCAATAAAATATTTAAAAGATATAGAACAAAAATTTAAAAATAAATTTTTTAATAAATTAACAAAAAAAGAATATCTAAATAAAAAAAAGATTTTAAAAAAATTAAATAATAATTTAGGTGGTATTAAAAATATGGGAAGTTTACCTAATGCATTATTTATAATAGATGCTAAACATGAAAATTTAGCAATAAAAGAAGCAAAACAATTAAATATAAAAATATTTTCAATAGTAGATACAAATACAAATCCTGATAATATAAATTATATAATACCTGGAAATGATGATTCTAAAAAAGCAATAAAATGATATTTAAATAAAATATATAATATATATTGTATATCAAAAAAAAAAAAAAAATAAAATGAAAAAAAATGAAATAAAAATTTTAATAAAATTAAGAAATATAACTAAAATAAGTATACAAAAATGTAAAGAAATATTAAAAAAATATAAATTTAATATAAAAAAATCAATAAAATATTTCAAAAAAAAAATTATTAAAAAAAATAAAAAACCATATAATGAATTTATATTTTGTATAAATAATAAAAATATATCTATAATTATTAAATATTTATCAGAAACAGATTTTATTATAAAAAATAAAGAATTTAAAATTTTTAATAAAAAAATATTAAATTTTATAAAAAAAAGTAAAAAAAAAAAAATTAAAAAATCAATAATAAATAAAAAATTAAAAAAAGATAATATATATTTAATAAATAAATTAAATGAAAATATAAAAATAAAAAAAATATTTTTTATAAAAAATAAAAATTCATATATATACAATCATAATTATAAAATAGGTATAATAATATTAATAAAAAAAATAAAAAAAAAAAAAAAAATTAATAAAAATAAAATTAAAAAAATTTTAATGCATATAATTGCATATAATCCAAAATATATAAAATTTAAAAATATACCTATTAAAATAATTAAAAAAATAAAAAAAAAATATAAAAATAAAAATAAAAATATAATAAAAAAAAAATTAAAAAATTTATGTATAGAAAAACAAAAATTTTTATTTAATAATAAAATATATATTAAAAAATATCTTAAAAAAAATAATATAAAAATAATAAAATTTAAAATATTTAAATCAAAAAAAATAAACTTATTTAATGTTAAAAATAATTAATATATAATAATAATTAATAAAATAAAGGAGGTATGGCTGAGTGGTTTAAAGCAACGGTCTTGAAAATCGTAAACGATAATCGTTCGAGAGTTCGAATCTCTCTACCTCCGTAATAAAATAATGAATAATATAAAATTAGAAATAATATTAAATAAATATCTAAAAAATTATAATATTAAAGATAAATGTATAAATGGATTACAAATAGGGGGTGAAAAAATAATTAATAAAATTATAACTAGTGTAACTTTTAATAAAAATATAATTAAAAAAATAAAATTAAATAACTATAATAGTGTAATAGTTCATCACGGATTAATATGAAAAAATAAAAATAAATTAAATATTAAAAAAAAAAATATTATAAATTTCTTATTAAAAAATAAAATAAATCTATTTGCATGACATATTCCTTTAGATATACACAAAAAAATAGGAAATAATATAACATTATCTAAAAAATTAAAAATTAAAATTAAAAAATTACCTACATATAAAAATCCTTTTATTATAGGATATAATTATAAAAATATAAAAAAAAAAATAAAAAAAAATTTTAAAAAATTTAAATACATAAAAAGTAAAAAATATAATATAAATAAAATATGTATATGTTGTGGTAATGGAAATAAATATTTAAAAAAATCAATAATTAAATATAAAATTGATACATTTATAACAGGTGAAATATCAAAAAAAAAAAAAAAAATAATTAAAAAAAAAAAACTAAATTTATTAATATTAGGACATGATTTATCTGAACAATTTGGAATAAAAAAATTAAATAAATTTATAAATAAAAAATTAAATATTAAAACTTATTATTTAAATATAAACAAATAATAAAAAATAAATTTAAAAGTATAAAAATAAAAATTAAAATATAAAAAAAAAAACAAATAAATACATATTTAAAAATATATATATAATGAATTATAAAATAAAAAAATTTTTAAAATTAAAAAAAAAAATTAAAAAATATTGTCATTATTATTTTAATAAAAATAAAAGTTTAATAAAAGATGAAAAATATGATTTTTTAATAAAAAAATTTAATAAACTTAATAAAAAATATAATAAAAAAAATAAAATAAAAAATATATACTATAAAATAAATAAAAATTTTAAAAAAAAAAAACACATAAAACCTATGCTATCAATTAAAAGTGTATATTCTTTTAATGAATTAAATAAATTTATAAAAAAAATAAAAAAATTATATAAAGAAAAAATATTTTGTTGTGAATTAAAAATAGATGGTGTTGCTATAAATTTAATTTATAAAAAAAATAAATTATATAAATCAATAACAAAAGGTAATGGTTATTATGGTGAAGATATTACAGAAAACATTAAACAAATAAAATCTATACCAAAATTAATTAAAAATAAAAAAAAAATAAAAAAAATAGAAATAAAAGGAGAATTATTTATAAAAAAAAAAAATTTTTTAAAACTAAATAAAAATAATAAATATTCAAATTGTAGAAATTTTACATCAGGATCCATCAAAATATTAAATAAAAAAATAATCAAAAAAAGAAATTTATCATTTTTTGCTTATGATTTAATAATAAATAATAATAAAAAAATTATAAAATCACAATGAAAAACATTAAAAAAAATAAAAAAACTAGGATTTAAAATAGAAAAAAATACAATTTTATGTGATAATATAAAAAAAATAAAAAATTTTTTTTTATTAATTAATAAAAATAGAAAAAATATTAATTTTGATATAGATGGTATAGTAATTAAAATAAACAATAAAATATTACAAAATAATATTAAAAATAATGTAAATTATTATAAATGATGTATAGCAATAAAATTTTCTTCAAAAAAAAAAACTTCAAAAGTAAAAAAAATAAAATTTAACTTAGGAAAAACAGGAATAATTATACCAATAATAATAATAAAACCAATATATATAAATGGAATAAAAATAAAAAAAATAAATATATTTAATTTAAATTATTATAAAAAAATAAATATAAAAATAAAAGATAAAGTTCTTATAGAATATAAAGGAGATGTAATACCAAAAATAATTAAAATTATAAAAACAAAAAATGAAAATAAATTTATACACATAAAAAACTGTCCTAAATGTAAAAAAAAAATAAACTATAATAAAAATATACCTAAATGTAATAATTTAAAATGTGAAATTAAAATAATAAATAAAATTAACAATTTCTGTTCAAAAAATGGATTTAATATTAAAGGATTATCTATAAAAACAATAAAATATTTAAAAAAAAAAAAAATAATTAATAATGAAATAGATATACTTAAATTAAAAAAAAAAAAATTAAAAAATTTATTTAAATTTAAAAATAAAAAAATAAAAAATATCATAAAATCAATTAATAAATCTATTAAAAACATAAAATTAAAAAATATAATATATTCATTATCAATTCCAAAAATTGGTTTAAAAAATTCTATTTATATATCTAAAAAAATAAAAAAATTAAAAAATCTAATAAAATTAAAAAAATATAAAAAAAATATAAAAAATTTAAATAAAAAAAATATAAAAAATATAAAAAAAATACATAAAATATTAATTAAAAATAATATTAATATTTAAATTTATTTAATCTTAATAAAACATTATCTTTTTTTAAAATAAAAATTATTATATCTAAATTTAAACCTAATTCTTTACCAATTAAAATATATCTTAATATTTTAAATATATTTTTATTATAACTAAACTTTTTAAAAGTTTTATTAATTATAATTCTTATATTACTTAAACTCCAAAATATTATTTTATTTAATTTATTTTTAAAAAAATAAATTATTTCTTTAACATAATATAATTTATATTTATATAAAAATTTATAACTTATATCAAAAATATTATTAATTAAAATATAAAAATTTACTATATCCATTAATAAAAAAACTCTATTTATTATTAAAAATATAAATTCATGTAAATTTTTAATACTATTAATATCAATATTATTTTTAATAAAAAATGGTTTTAAATAAAAAATTAATTTATCTTTATTTAAATTACTTATATAAAATTTATTAATTCATAAAATTTTTTTATAATTTATAATACATGGAGATTTATTAAAATTTTTAAATATAAAAAATTTCTTAATATCATTTATATTAAATATTTCTAAATTTTTATATGATCAACCTAATCTTAATAAATAATTAATTATTGAATCAGGTAAAAAACCCTTATTAATATAATAATTTAAATTTGATAATTTATTTCTTTTAGATAATTTTTTATTATTTTCATCTAATAAAAGAGGTAAATGACAATATTTAGGAATATTAAAACATAAAGAATTTATCAAATTAATCTGATTAGGTGTATTATTTATATGTTCACAACCTCTTATTATATTACTAATAGACATATAAAAATCATCTACTACAACACAAAAATTATAAGTAGGAATACCATTCGATCTTTGAATAATAAAATCATCTAAGTAAAATTTATTAAATTTTATATTACCAAATATTTCATCATTAAAATATATATTGTTTCTATTAAAATTTTTAAATCTAATTACATATTTTTTATTTAAAATATCCTTAATATTATTTCTACAAAAACCATCATATATAGGTTTTTTTTTTTTATTTAAATAAATATTTTTAACTTTTAATAATCTATCTAATGTACAATAACATTTATATGCTAAACCCTTATTTAATAACATATTTATAACTTCTTTATATATATCTAATCTTTTAGATTGATAAACAGGTTTATCATCTCAATATATACCTAATCATTCCAATATAAAAAAAATATTATCTATATATTTATCTTTACATCTATTTATATCTGTATCTTCTATCCTAATTAAAAATTTACCATTATTTTTTCTAGCAAATAACCAAGAAAATATAGCAGTTCTAATATTACCTAAATGTAAATAACCAGTAGGACTAGGTGCAAATCTAGTTATAATATTCATATATAAAATAAAATAAATAAATTAATATATAATTATAAATATTAATTATAATTTATAAATTTCAAAAAAAAAATAATAATGATAAAATATATAAGAAATTTTTGTATTATAGCACACATAGATCATGGAAAATCAACATTTTCTAATAAAATAATAAATATTTGTAATAAAAAAAATATAAAAAAAAAATTAAATTTATTAGATTCTATGGAATTAGAAAAAGAAAAAGGGATAACTATAAAAGCACAATCTATAAATTTAAAATATAAATATAAAAAAAAAAACTATAATTTAAATTTAGTAGATACACCTGGTCATATAGATTTTAATAATGAAGTATCAAAATCATTATATATTTGCGAAGGAGCAATATTATTAATTGATGCTTCAAAAGGTATACAATCACAAACATTAAATAATTATAAAATAGCAAAAAAATTAAATTTAAAAATAATTATTGTAATAAATAAAATTGATATAAAAAATTTAAATATAAATAAAATAGAAAATCAAATTAAAGATATACTTAAAATAAAACAAAAAATATTCAAATGTTCATCTAAAACTGGATATGGTATAAAAAAAATAATTAAGAATATAATAAAAAATATACCACATCCAAAATCAAATGTTAAAAAACCATTAAAAGCTTTAATAGTAGATTCTTATTTTAATAATTATCTAGGAACATTTTTATTAATAAAAATATATAACGGAAAAATAAAAATAAAAGATAAAATAAAAATAATTAATTATGATAAAAAATTTTACTATATAGAAAATATAATAGTAAATTCAATTAAAAAAAAAAAAAAAAATATATTAAAATCAGGTGAAATAGGATGAATATCTTGTAATATTAAAAATTTTAATAAAAATCCTATAGGAAAAACATTAACTTTATATAATAATAATAAAATTAAAAATATAAAAATAAAAAAAATTAAACCTCAAATATTTGTAAGTATATTTCCAAAAAAAAATACAAATTTTAAATATTTAAAAAAATCAATTAAAAAATTAAATTTAAATGATTCTTCTTTTACTTATAAATTAGAAAAATCAAATATATTAGGATATGGATATAGATGTGGTTTCTTAGGAATATTACATATAGAAATAATTAAAGAAAGATTAAAAAGAGAATACAAAATAAAAACATTAATAACAAATCCAAATATAACATTTAAAATAAAAAAAAAAAATAATGAAATATTATATTCAAATAATATAGATGAAATATCTAATTTAAATATAAAATATATTAAAGAACCTATAGTTAAATGTAAAATTATATCAATATATAAACATATAGGTAAAATAATAAATTTATGTATAAAAAAAAGATCTAATATAGAAAATATAATATATTTAAAAAATAATGTAATAATAAAAGTTAAAATACCTTTATTAGAAATAATTATAAATTTCAATGATAAAATAAAATCTTTAACTCAAGGATATTCTAGTTTTAATTATAAGAAATATAAATATAAAAAATCTAAAATAGTAATTCTAAAAATATTAATAAATAATTTATTAATATCAAATTTATCTACATTAATTCATATAAATAATATAAAAAAGGAAAGTAAAAGAAGAATAAATATAATAAAAAAAAATATTAAAAAACAATTATTTGATATAGATATAAAAGTATTATGTAATAACAAAATAATACATAAAACAAAAATAAAAGCATTAAGAAAAAATGTTATTAATAAATGTTATGGAGGAGATATTAGTAGAAAAAAAAAGTTACTAAATAAACAAAAACTAGGTAAAAAAAAAATGAAAAAAATAGGTAAAATATACATATCTAATAAAATATTTAGTAAAATTTTAAAAATTAAATAAATATAAAAATAATAAAATTTATGAAAAAAGAAATTATTTTTATTATTATAAATATAATATTAATATTTATAATAAAAAAATTTATTAAAAAAAAAAAAAATTATAAAAAAATTATATTAAATTATAAAAATATTATATATACATTAATATATATATTAATAATAAAAAACTATATATATGAAATTTTTTATATACCATCAATATCAATGTGACCAACATTAAAAACAGGTAATTATATAATTATAAATAAAATTTTTTATAATATTAAAAATCCTATAAATAATAAAAATATATATAAAATCAACAAAATTAATTATGGTGATATAATAGTTTTTAAATATCCTAAAAATAAAAAAATATATTTTATAAAAAGAATAATAGCCCTACCTAAAGATATAATAATTTATAATGAAAAAAATAAATATATTAAAATATATAAAAAAAATAAAAATAAAAAAAATAAATATACTTTACAAAAAATTATTAAATATTCAAAAAAAAATAATATAAAATATATATTAAAAATTAATTATAATAATAAAAAACAAAAAATTATAAAAATTAAAAATATAAAAATAAAAAAAAATAATATAAATTATAAATTATTAATACTAAAACAAAAATATGAATATATAAAAAATAAAAAACATAAAATAATATTAATACCAAATTTTTATAGTATAAAAAAAAAATATGTAAATAAAATATGAAAAATACCAAAAAATATGTATTTTGTAATGGGTGATTTTAGAGATAATAGTAAAGATAGTAGAAATTGAGGTTTTCTAAAAGAAAATTTAATAATTGGAAAATTAGAATATATAATATAAATATATAAAAAATGTATAAATTACAAAAAAAAATAAAATATTTTTTTAAAAAAATAAAAATATTAAAAATATGTTTAACACATAGAAGTTTTAATAATAAAAATAATGAAAAAATAGAATTTTTAGGAGATTCAATATTAAATTTTATAATAACAAAAATAATATATAAAAAATTTTTAAATAAAGAAGAAGGTTATATGACCAGATTAAGATCAAATTTAGTAAATAAAAAAAATTTATTTAAAATATCTAAAAATCTAAAATTAAATAAATATATATACTTAGGTCAATGTGAAATAAAAATGAAAGGACAATATAAAAAATCTATATTAGCTAATACATTAGAAGCTATAATAGGAGGAATATATTTAGATAGCAAAAATATAAATATAGTAGAAAAAACTATTAAATATTTATTTATTAAAAATAAAATTTTAAATAAAATTAATAAAAAAGATCCTAAAACTATATTACAAGAATATCTACAAAAATATAAAATATCTCTTCCTAAATATTATATAATAAATAAAAAAGGAAAAGATCATGAAAAAATATTTACAGTACATTGTAAAATAAAAAATAAAATTACAAAAGGTATAGGAAAAAATAAAAAAAAAGCAGAACAAATAGCAGCAAAAAAAGCTCTGATAAAATTAGGATTAAATAATTAAAATGAAAAAAATACTAATATGTTTTATTATAGGTAAAACAAATATAGGAAAATCTACATTATTTAATTTACTTATTAGAAAAAAAATATCTATAACCAGTAAAAAAAAAAATACAACTGTAGAAAATATAATAGGAATAAAAAATAAAAAAAAAAAACAATATATATATATAGATACACCAGGTTTAAATAATAAAACAAATATAATAAAATATATACAAAATATAATCAAATTTAATAAAATAAACTTATTAAATAAAAAAATAAATTTATTTTTAATATTAATAGAAAATAACATAAATTATTTTGAAATAAAATTAATAAAATTAATAAAAAAAACAAAAATACCTTTTTTAATAATAATTAATAAAATAGATAAAATAAAAAAAAAATATATAATATTAAAAACAATAAAATTATTAAAAAAATTAAAAATAAATAACATATTCCCTATAAATTTAAAACAAAAAAAATATTTAAAATTAATAAAAAAAAATATAAAAAAATATTCAATTAAAACTAAAAATTTTATATTTAAAAAAAAAATAATATCAAATAAAAATAAAAAATATATTATAAATGAAATAATAAGAGAAAAAATATATAGGTTAATTGGAGATGAAATACCATATAAATTAAAATTTAAAACTATTATAATAAAAAAAAAAAATATATACTTAATAATTAATTATATTTTAACATTTAAAAAACAATATATTAAAATAATAAAAGGTAAAAACAAAAATAAAATTAATAAAATATATTATTTATGTAAAAAAGATATTAAAAAATATTTAAATAAAAAAATATTTAAACTTTATATTAATATAAAATTAATAAAAAAAAAAAAATAAACATAAAAATGATAACATGAAAAAAAATATTTTATAAAGAAAAAAAAAAAAAATATTTCATAAATTTAATAAAATTTATAAAAAATGAATATAAAAAAAAAATAATATTACCAAAAATAAAAAAAATATTTAATACATTTAAATATACAAAATTTAATAAAATTAAAATAGTAATTATAGGTCAAGATCCATATTACAAAAAAAATCAAGCACAAGGATTAGCATTTTCTATATCAAAAAAAATAAAAATTACAGAATCTATAAAAAATATATATAGAGAAATAAAAAATGAATATCCTAAATATAAAATACCTAAACATGGATGTTTGAAAAAATGATCAAAACAAGGTATACTATTATTAAATAGTATTTTAACAGTGGAACAAAATAAACCATTATCACATAAAAATATAGGATGAGAAAAATTCACAAATAATATTATTACTAATATAAATAAATATCTAAAAAAAATAATATTTATGTTATGAGGTAAATATTCACAAAATAAAATTAATTTAATAAATAAAAAAAAACATATTATATTAAGTACATCACATCCATCACCTTTATCTTTTAATAAAGGATTTAACGGATGTAATCATTTTAAACTTGTAAATAAAATATTAAAAAAACTAAAAAGAAAAAAAATAAAATGATAAATTTTATTATTTTAATTTCAATAATTTATATATATATAAAATTCTATTTTTAGCTATTTTTTTAGCTTTAATCTTTCCTAAACTTAATATATTTTTAAGAAAATATATATTTTTTCTATAATAAAAAAATTTTTGCTGAAAAGAAACTAAAAATTTAGATAATTCGTTATAAACAACTTTCTTAAAAGAACTATAATTATAATCAATAAAATAATTTTCTAAATATTTTATAGAAACATTTTTAATACCAGATAATATATTCAATAGATTAGATATCCCAGGTTTATTTTTCATATCAAAAATTATTTTATAAGGTATACAAGAATCTGTTACTGAATTAATTATTTTATGTTTTATAATATCTGGTTTATCTAATAAAAAAATTACATTATTTTTATTTATATCTGTTTTAGACATTTTCTTTTCAATATTAATTAAAGACATAATTCTAGAAAAATTTTTATCTATAATAGAATTAGGTAAATTAAAAAATTTAAATTTATATATTTTATTAAATCTATTAGATATTTTACGAACTAACTCTAAATGTTGTAATTGATCATATCCTATACAAACATAATTAGAATTATATAATAATATATCAGAAGCCATTAATACAGGATAACTTAATAAAGATAAATTTTTATATAAACAAGATTTATTTTTATATTGATTCATTTTATTTAATTCACTTATATTAACATAATTACTTAATATTCAATATAAAATAATATGTTCGTAAATATCTGACTGTAAAAAAATAATATTTCTAAATGGATCAATATCAGATGATAAAAAAAAAGCAATTAAATCTAAAATATTTAAATTAATAAAATTATCAGTATTTAAAGTTGTTAAAGAATGTAAATCTGCAATACAATAAAAACAATTATATTTATATTGTAGTAAATTTCACTTTTTTAATATACCTAAATAATGTCCTATAGTAAGTTTACCACTTGGTTGAATAGCACTAAACAATATTTCTTTTTTAAAATTATCTTTATTAATATTCATTATTTAATAAATTTTTTAAATTTAAACTAGCTTTATCATAATTATTTAAATTTTCTTTATTTATTTTTTTTTTTTTTTTACAATTATTTAATAAATTTTTTCTTTTATGATAATAATAACCAGTACCACAAGGTATTAATCTTCCAACAATTACATTTTCTTTTAAACCTCTTAATTTATCTATTTTTCCTGAAATAGCAGATTCAGTTAATATTTTAGTAGTTTCCTGAAATGAAGCAGAAGATATAAATGATTCTGTAGATAAAGAAGCTTTAGTTATACCTAACAAATTCCTAATAAACTTTATTTTATTATTTAAATTTTTATTTATTTCTCTTACTTTAGATAATTCAACTTGTTCACCTAATAAAAAATTTGAATCACCAGAATTAATAATAGTAACTTTACGTAACATTTGTCTTATTATAACTTCTATATGTTTATCATTAATTTTTACTCCTTGTGATTTATAAATATTTTGAATTTCATTAACAATAAATTCAGTAACATTTTTTACACCCCTTAATCTTAAAATATCATATGGAGATTCTTCTCCTTCTGATATTATATCTCCTTTACAAACATATTCACCTTCCAAAACATTTAATTGCTTTCATTTTGGAATCATTTCTTCATGTATATTCTTTTTATCTAAAGAAATAATTTTTAAACGATTCTTCCCTTTAGTATCTTTACCAAAAGATATATTACCTGATATTTCTGCTAAAATAGCAGAATCTCTTGGTTTTCTAGCTTCAAATAAATCAGCTACTTTAGGTAAACCTCCAGTTATATCTTTAGTACCTCCATATTCTAAAGATAATCTAGCTAATATATCACCTGAACTAACATAATCTCCATTATTTACATTTAAAATAGATTTTGGCATTAAAAAATATTGAACAACTATATCAGTACCAGGTATAAAAATATTATTACCATTTTTATCTAATATTTTAATTGAAGGTTTTAAATATTTATTAATAGAACTTAATTTATCATCTACAATTATAGAATATAAACCTTTTAATTTATCATATTTTTTAATTATATTCTTACCTTCATACATATCTATATATTTTACATAACCATTTACTTCTGAAATTATAGGTATAATATGTGGATCCCAATTAACTAATATATCTCCTGAATTAACCTTATCATTATTTTTTTTATTTATTATCGAACCATAAGGTAATTTATAACTTTCTTTTGTTAAACCATTTTTATCAACTATATTTAACTTAACATTTTTAGAAATAACAACTAAATTTCCTAAAGAATTAATAACATATTTAAGATTAATAAATTTAATATATCCATTATTTTTTATTTTTATATTAGAATTAGAAACTAATTTAGATGCAGCTCCTCCTATATGAAAAGTTCTCATAGTTAATTGAGTTCCTGGCTCACCAATTGATTGAGCTGCAATTACACCTATTGCTTCACCTTTATTAATTAAATCACCTTTAGATAAATCTCTTCCATAACAATATGAACATATTCCATAATTAGTTTCACAAGTTACTACTGATCTTACTTTAACTTTAAATATACCTGAATTTTCTATATCCAAACAATCTTTTTCATCTAATAATGAATTTTTTTTAATTTTTTTATTTATATTCCCACAATAAATACTTTTAACTAAAACTCTACCTAAAATTCTATCTTTTAAAGATTGTTTTACATCACCACCTTCAATTACAGAACTTATAAATAAACCTTTTTTAGTTTTACAATCTTTTTCAATTATAACTAAATCTTGTGCAACATCAACTAATCTTCTAGTTAAATAACCAGAATTAGCTGTTTTTAAAGCTGTATCTGCTAAACCTTTTCTTGCTCCATGAGTAGAAATAAAATATTCAATAATATTTAAACCTTCTCTAAAATTAGCTTTTATAGCTGTTTCAATTATTGAACCATCTGGTTTAGCCATTAATCCTCTCATACCAGATAATTGTCTAATTTGAGCTTCAGATCCTCTAGCACCAGAATCTGCCATCATAAATAAATTATTAAAAGAACTTTGTTTTTTTAATTTTCCATTTATATTTACATATTCTTTAGATAATCCATCCATCATAGAATTAACTACTTTTTCATTAGCTATTGCTCATATATCTATAATTTTATTATATTTTTCACATAAAGTAACTAAACCTAAATTAAATTGATTTTGAACTTTATTAATATTACTTTCAGCAATTTTTATAATATCCTTTTTATCTTTAGGAACAATCATATCATCAATACCTACAGATAAACCTGAAATAGTTGCAAATTTAAAACCTAAAGACATAATATTATCAGCAAAATTTATTGTTTTTTTTAACCCTAAATTTTGATAACATATATTTAATATTTCAGAAATATTCCTTTTATTTATTATTCTATTAACTAATTTAAAAGATAAACCTTTAGGAAAAATATTTCATAAAATACATCTACCTATAGTAGAATTATATATTTTATATTTATTAATAAAATTATTATTAACCTTAATATATTCTAAAACTTTTACTTTTATTAATGTATGTATACCATATATATTATTTTCATAATATTTTTCAGCTTCATAAGTACTAGAAACAAATATATTTTTAATTGTACTTATTTTTTTTTTAGTCATATAATATAAACCTAATACTACATCTTGTGAAGGTACTATAATAGGATCACCACTAGCAGGAGATAATATATTATTAGTAGACATCATTAATATTTTTGCTTCTAATTGTGATTCTAAAGTAAGAGGTATATGAACAGCCATTTGATCTCCATCAAAATCAGCATTAAAAGCTGCACATACTAAAGGATGTAATTGTATAGTTTTACCTTCTACTAATATAGGATCAAAAGCTTGAATTCCTAATCTATGTAAAGTAGGAGCTCTATTTAAAAGTATAGGATGTTGTTTAATAACATCTTCTAAAATATCTCATATAATTGGATCTTCATTCTCAACCATTTTTTTAGCAGATTTTATAGTATTTGCAAAACCTTTTATTTCTAATTTACCATATACAAAAGGTTTAAATAACTCTAAAGCCATTTTTTTAGGTAAACCACATTGATTTAATTTTAAAAAAGGTCCAACAGTAATTACTGATCTACCAGAATAATCTACTCTTTTTCCTAATAAATTTTGTCTAAATCTACCTTGTTTACCTTTTATCATATCAGATAAAGATTTTAATGGTCTTTTATTAGAACCTGTTATAGAAAAACCTCTACGACCATTATCTAATAAAGCATCTACTGCTTCTTGTAACATTCTTTTTTCATTTTTTATTATAATATTTGGAGCTGATAAATCTAATAATCTTTTTAATCTATTATTTCTATTTATTACTCTTCTATATAAATCATTTAAATCTGAAGTTGCAAATCTACCTCCATCTAAAGGAACTAAAGGTCTTAAATCAGGAGGTAAAATTGGTAATACATCTAAAATCATTCATTCAGGTTTATTTTTTGAAATTATAAAACACTCAATTAATTTAATTCTCTTATATATTTTTTTTTTTTTAATTTCTGAATTTACAATAGATAATTGTTTAAATAATTTATTATATTCAAAATTTAAATCTATTTTTTTTAATAAAAATTTTATAGCTTCTGCACCCATTTTAGCTTTAAAATAATTATTATATTTTTTTTTATAAAATAAATATTTATCTTCTGTTAAAATATCACCTATTTTTAAATTATCTAATTTATTACTACTTATTACAATATATGACTCAAAATATAAAACTTTTTCTATATCTTTTAAAGGAATATTTAATAAAATACTAATTCTTGAAGGTAAAGATTTTAAAAATCAAATATGAGCTACTGGAGTTGCTAATTCAATATGACCCATACGTTCTCTTCTAATTTTTGTTTTTGTAACCTTTACACCACATTTTTCACATATTATATTTTTATATTTTAATCTTTTGTATTTTCCACATAAACATTCATAATCTTTAATAGGACCAAATATACGAGAACAAAAAAGACCATCTCTTTCAGGTTTAAAAGTTCTATAATTTATTGTTTCAGGTTTTTTAACTTCACCATAAGATCATGATCTTATAATTTCAGGAGAAGCTAAACTTATTTTAATAGAATTAAATTCTATTTTAGAATATTTATTTCTAAATAAATTTTTAAAATTATTCACTAATTATTACCTAAAATTATAACTAAATATTTATTTATTAATTAAATCTATATTTATTCCTAATGAACAAATTTCTTTTATTAAAACATTAAAAGATTCTGGCATACCAGGATTCATTTTATGATTATCATTTATAATATTTTTATACATTTTAGTTCTTCCATTAACATCATCTGATTTAACAGTTAACATTTCTTGTAAAGTATATGCAGCTCCATAAGCTTCTAAAGCTCATACTTCCATTTCACCAAATCTTTGACCTCCAAATTGTGATTTACCACCTAAAGGTTGTTGTGTTATTAAACTATAAGAACCAGTAGATCTAGCATGTATTTTATCATCTACTAAATGATTCAATTTCATTAAATACATATAACCTACCGTAATAGATTTATCAAATTTATTACCAGTTAAACCATCATATAAATCTATTTGACCAGATAAAGGAATATTTAAATAATTAAATAACATTTTTATTTCATTTTCATTTATACCATCAAAAACAGGTGTAGAAAATGGAAAACCATTAATTAAATTTTTAGATAAAAATATAAAATCTTCATCACTAAAATTTTTAAAATTAATAAAACTATTATTAGCACTAAAACTATAAATTTTTTTAATTAAATTTTTTATTTTATTATATTTTTTTTTTTTTAAAAATAAATTTATTTTATCACCTATTGTTTTAGATATTAAACCTAAATGTGTTTCTAATATTTGACCTATATTCATTCTTGAAGGAACTCCTAAAGGATTTAATACTATATCTATAGGAACACCATTAATATCATAAGGCATATCTTCAATAGAACAAATTTTAGATATTACTCCTTTATTTCCATGCCTACCTGACATTTTATCTCCTACTTGTAAATGATATTTTACAGCTAAATAAATCTTAACTACTTTAATTATACCAGGAGCTAATTCATTATAATCAGTTATTTTACTTTCTAATTTAACAAATTTTAAATTAAAACTTTCTTTTAATTTATAAAAACAATTTATTAATTTATATATTTTTTTTTTTAAATCTAAATTTTTAATATTAAATAATTTTATTTTATTTAAAATATAATTATCATTAATATTTAATTTATTTAATATATTATTTTTTTTTAATAAATTATTTATATTATTTATTAAAACTTTTTTATAAAAAAATAATTCTTTATTGAAATCATTTTTAATATTTTTTAATTTCATTTTTTCAATTTCTAATAATCTTTTATTTTTTTTAACACCATCTCTACAAAGTATTTCTACATCTATAACAGTACCTTTTAAACCACTTGGTACTCTTAAAGAAGAATCTTTAACTTCAGAAGCTTTTTCACCAAATATAGCCCTTAATAATTTTTCTTCAGGTGTTAATTGAGTTTCACCTTTAGGTGAAACTTTTCCTACTAATATATCACCACTAGAAACTTCAGCTCCAATATAAATTATTCCACTTTCATCTAATTTAGATAATAAAGAATCATTTATATTTGGTATATCAGAAGTAATTTCTTCAGAACCTAATTTAGTATCTCTACATATACAAGATAATTCATGAATATGTATAGTAGTAAAAACATCATTATGAATTAATCTTTCAGAAACTAAAATAGAATCTTCAAAATTATAACCATTTCAAGGCATAAAAGCTACTCTTATATTTTGACCTAAAGCTAATTCTCCTAAATTAGTAGAAGATCCATCAGCTAAAATATCATCTTTATATACATTTTCATTTATTGAAACACAAGGTTTTTGATTAATACAAGTATTTTGATTAGATCTTAAATATTTATCTAAATAATAAACATCCATTATCTTTTTAAATTTTATTTTATCTGTTCTTTGAATAATAATTTTACTAGAATCTAAATATTTAACTATTCCATTATTTTTACATATTAATAAAGATCCAGAATCTTTTGCTACTACATACTCCATACCTGTACCAACTAAAGGTGCTTCAGGTTTAATACAAGGAACAGCTTGTCTTTGCATATTAGCACCCATTAAAGCTCTATTTGCATCATCATGTTCAAGAAATGGTATTAATGAAGATCCTACAGAAACAATTTGTTGAGGTGAAATATCAACAAAATTAATTTTATTAGATTTAAATAAATTAAATTCTCCTTTATATCTACATATAACTAAATCGTCTTTAATTTTATTTTTTTTATTTAAATTTAAATTAGCATGAGCAACTATATAATTATAATCTTCAATAGCTGATAAATAATAAATTTCTTCTTTTATATAACCATTTTTACATAATCTATATGGAGTTTCTATAAAACCATATTTATTTATTCTAGCATATATAGATAAAGAATTTATTAAACCTATATTAGGACCTTCTGGTGTTTCTATAGGACATACTCTTCCATAATGACTAGTATGTACATCTCTCACCTCAAAACCTGCTCTATCTCTAGTTAACCCCCCTGGACCTAAAGCTGATATTCTTCTTTTGTGAGTAATCTCAGATAAAGGATTATTTTGATCCATAAATTGAGATAATTGACTAGAACAAAAAAAATCTTTTATAATTACAGATAAAGGTTTAGCATTAATTAAATCTTTAGGATAAATATTATCTAAATTATTTAAATATAAACGTTCTTTAACTGTTTTTTCTACTCTAGATAAACCTAATCTAAATTGATTCTCTATCATTTCACCTACACATCTTACTCTTCTATTTCCTAAATTATCTATATCATCAATATTATCTTTACCATTTTTTATATCTATCAATTTTTTAATAATATTTATTATATCTTTTTTAGTTAAATAATTAACATTTATATTACTATTAATAGAATTATTTATTTTCATTCTACCAATATCTGATAAATCATATTTTTCTAAAGAAAAAAACAAATTTTTAAATAAAATTTTAGCAGAATCTAAAACAGAAGGTTCACCAGGTTTTATTATTTTATAAATTTCTATTAAAGCAGAACTTTTATCTGATATATTATCTATATATAAAGTATCAGATATACATTTATAATTATTTTTTAATTCATTTATATTTAAAATCTTTATTTTTCTTAAATTACTATTTAATATAGTATTAATTTTTTCTAAAGATAATCTTTCATTACAATAAATTTTATTTTTATTTATATTATCTAAAAAAAATTCATAACTTTTAAATAATATTTTATTAATTAAAAAACTTTTAGGAATTTCAATTAAATTAATTCCTTTTAAAATAAGTTTTTTAATATGATTTTTTGAAATCTTTACACCTTTTTTAATATATAATTTATTATTAAAACATATATCAAAATCTAAAATATAATCTTTTAAATTATAAGGTTTTATTTCTAAATATATTTTTTTATTCTTAAAAATTATTAAAATATAATCAAAAAATGTATTTAATATTTTTTCATTACTTAAACCTAAAGCTTTTAAAATTATAGTTACAAATATTTTCTTTTTTCTATCTATTCTTATAAATAAATAATCTTTTAAATCAAACTCAAAATCTAATCAAGAACCCCTATAAGGTATTATCCTAGCAGTATATATAATTTTACCTAAAGAATTACTTTTACCTTTATCACTATCAAAAAAAACTCCAGGACTTTTATGTAATTGAGACACAACTACTCTTTCTGTACCATTAACTACAAATGTTCCTCTTTTTGTCATTAATGGTATTTCTCCCATATAAACAATTTGTTTTCTTTTATATTTTATTAAATCATTTTCATAAAATACTAGACATAATTTAACTTTTAAAGAAACAGAATAAGTTAAACCTCTAATTTTACATTCTCTACTATTAAATAAAGATTTTTTTAAAAAATAATCTTTATAATATAATTTTATATTACCACTATAATTACAAATTGGAAAAATAGATTTAAAAATTGAATCCAATCCAGAAAAATTATTATATTTATATAAAAATTTTTTATAAGAATAAATTTGTATAGAAAGTAAATAAGGTATATCTGATATATTAGAAATTCTTCCAAAATTTTTACGTATATTTTTTTTTTCAATATTACTAAACATACATTTAAAACCTATTAAAAATTTTTTTTTTATTTAATTTCTATTAAAGCACCCACTTCTTCTAAAGATTTTTTAATAATATTTAAATCCTCTTTAAGTATATTTTTTTTTATTAAAACAGGACAAGATTCAACCAAATCTTTAGAATCTTTTAAACCTAAATTTAAATAATTTCTTATTATTTTTATAACAGCAATTTTATTTTTACCAATAGAATTTAAATATAAATTATATTTATCTTTTTCATTTTTTTCTTTAGATAAATCATTATTACTATTTTGATTAATATTTAAATCAACTGAAGAAGAATTTATACCAAATTTTTTCTCTATTGCATCTACTAAATCTATAATTTCAATTAAAGTCATTGAAGATATCTTTTCTAATATGTCTTCTTTTGTTATTTGCATATATAAACCATTAAATTAACTTAAAATTTTTTTTATATTTAATAAAACACGAATAATTCTAAAAATACTTATATTTTTTAAAACAAATAATAAATAAAATAAAGATTTATTAAAAGTATTAAATTTGATTATATTTTTAATTAATAATTTATTAACTATTTTATTATTTACTAATAAAACTTTTAAATATAATTTATTACTATATTTATTTAAATAAATATCTAATAATGTAATAATATCAATAATATTAATAAAAGAATAACATATCATATTAGAACCAATTAAATATTTTTTTATAAAATTAATATTAGTATCTTTTATAGATAATTTAAATAAACTATTTTTTAAAATATAAATATAAGAATCAACTTTTCTAATTTCTTTTCTAATATTATTTAACTTATTACAAGATAAATTTTTAAAACCAATTAAAAAAATACATATTGATTTATTTAAATTAAATTTAAATTTTTTAACTATATATTTTTTATCATTTATTTTTAATAACATTAATATTACCTAAATTATAATTATTTAAAAAATTATATTATAAAATATTTATAAATTAACTAAATAACTATTACCCATTGTACTAGAAATAAATATTTTTTTTATAAATAATAATTTTTTAACCATAATAGGTTTATTATTATTTATAGATTTTAATAAACAAATTAAATTATTAGCTAATTTAAAACTATTTAAATTAATTTTTCCAATACTAGTATGAATAATACCAAATTTATCACTTTTATAAATTATTCTATTTTTTAAAAAACTCTTTACAGTATATTCTAAATCATTAGTAATAGTACCAAACTTTACATTTGGCATTAAACCTTTAGGTCCTAAAATATAACCTATTTTACTTAATTTATTAAAAAAATTATTAGTAGTTACAACTAAATTAAAATCTAAATTAATATTATTACTAATAATTTTTTTAATTAAAACTTTTGAACCAGTTAAACTAACACCTCATGAATAAATAACTTTTTCATCATATTTATCATCAAAAACAAGTATTTTATATTTATTACCAATTTCATAAGGAAAAATTACATTACCATATACATATTGATTAATATCTTTATAATCAATATCTAAATTTATAGAAACATCAATAGATTCTAAAAATTTTCTTTTTTTATTTTTTTTTTTTAATAAATCTAAAACATTAATTAAATTATTTAAAAATTTTTTATTTTTTTTTTTTATAATATTTTTCATTTTAATTTTTTTTTTATTATAAATTTAATTAATTATTAATTTTTATACCCATAGATTTAGCTGTACCTATAATTGATTTTAATACAGAATCAATATTATATGAATTTGTATCTAAAATTTTTAATTTAGCAATATCTTTAATATCTTTTATATTTATATTTGCTATTATATCTTTACCAGGATTTTTAGATCCTTTATCTATAGATAAAAATTTTTTTAATAAAAAAGATATAGGAGGATTTTTAATTATAAAATCAAAAGTACGATCATTAAAAACCCTAATAATTACAGGTATAGGTATACCTTTTTCTAAATTAGAAGTTTTTTTATTAAAATCATTACAAAATTTCATAATATTTAAACCTCTTTGACCTAATACAGGTCCTACAGGTGGACTAGGATTAGCCATACCTGATAATACTTGTATTTTTATATATGACAATTTTTTTTTCATAAATTATAAATATAATAAATATTAATAATCTTTTTCTACTTGAGAAAAATCTAATTCAACAGGAGTAGATCTACCAAATATTAAAACAAAAACTTTTAATCTATTTTTATCATAATCTATTTCTTCTACAGTTCCTGTAAAATCAGAAAATGGACCATTATTAATTCTTACTAATTCTCCTATTTTAAATAAAATTTTAGGTTTAGGTTTATTAAAATTATTTAATTTTTTTTTAATTATATTAATTTCTTTATCATTAATAGGAAAAGAACTTTTATAATCACCACCTATAAAACCTATAATTTTAGGTATACTTTTTATTAAAGATCAATTCTTTTTATTCATTACCATATTAATAAAAAAATAACCAGGATAAATTTTTCTATCACTTTTAATTCTTATACCTTTTTTAATTTCTAAAACTTTCTCAGTAGGAATTAAAATATCACCAAAATAATTTTCTAATTTATTTAATTTTATATAATTTTTTAATTTATCAACAACTTTATTTTCAGAATTAGAAAATACTTGTATTACATATCATTTCTTTATATAATTTACATTTAGCATTATTTTATATAAATAATTTTTTATATTATAGTTAATAAATACAATATTAACATATCTATTAATCAAACTATTAAAGACATAAAAATACTAATAAAAAAAACTATAAATACTATTTTAATTACTTGAAATATTTTAGGTCATTTAACTTTAGAAATTTCAGATTTAGATTTATTTAAAAAAAATAAAAATTCTTTAAATATAAAATTTATTTTTAAAACAGAAAATAATAAATAATAAAAAATAATATTAAAAAATAATTTATATAAAAAAATAAATTTATTTAAATAAAAATTAATTATAAATAACAAAAAAGATGAAAATAAAATTAAAAAAATTCTATAAAAAAAATTTAATTCATTATAAAAAATATACATTAGTTAAATTCAAAAAATATATTAAAAATATAAATAATAATTAAATATAAATACATATTTATATTATATATAATTAAATAATTAAAACAATAAAAAAAATAAAATAAATTTATAAATAAATTAAAAATTTTTAATAAAAAATAACTCATAAAATTTCATTTTTTTATAACTAAATGTATCTTTATGATTAAATCCTATTAAATGTAAAAAACTATGTATTAAAATATATAAAAAATTATATATATAATTAATATTTTTATTTTTAGATTCAAAAAATATTAACTCAGGACAAATTACAATTTCACCTAATAATTTATATTTTATATTAATATTATTACTATAAACACTATTAAAAGATAAAACATTTGTATATTTATTAATAAATCTATATTTTAAATTTAAAAATTTTATATAATCTTTATCTACAAAAATAATATTAATATATTTATTTAAATTAAAAAAAATATATAAATACAAAAATAACTTATTTAAAATATATATATCTATAAAAAAATATTTAAAAGAATAAAAAAATAAATTTAAATAATTATTTAAAATAATAATATTTTTATTCATATAATTAAATTAATTTTCCATATAAATAATTATCTTTAATTTTAATTATTCTTACAATAATTAAATTACCTAATAATTTTAAATTACCTTTAAAAAAAACTTTTCTATTATTTTCTGTACGACCAAATAAATATTTTTTATTTTTCTTTGAAAAACCTTCAACTAAAATTTTATAATTATTTCCTAACATTTTTTTATTATAATAAATAAAATTATTATCAATTAATCTTTTAACTTCTAAAAATCTACGTTTTTTTTCTAATATATCTATATTATCATTATATTTATAAGATTTTGTTCCAGGTCTAGGAGAATACATAAATATATAACTATGATCAAATTTTATTTCATTAATTAAATCTAAAGTTAATAAAAAATCATTTTCAGATTCATTAGGATAACCAACTATAAAATCCGTACTAAAAGTTAAATTTGGTCTTATACTTAAAATTTTTACAACCAATTCTTTATAAAATGATACACTATATCTTCTATTCATTAATTTTAATATTCTATCAGAACCACTTTGAATTGGTAAATGTAAAAAATTAACTATTTTATTTATATATTTATAACATTCAATAATATCATTAGTAAAATCAACTGGATGACTAGTAGTAAATCTTATTCTTTCAATATTTTTAATATTTGATATTAAATATAATAAATCAGAAAAATTACATTTATTACCATTTTTAAAAACACTTTTATAAGAATTTACATTCTGTCCTAATAAATTTATTTCTTTAACATTATTTTTAGATAAATAACATATTTCATTTATTATATTTTCAGGTAACCTACTAATTTGATTTCCTTTTACATAAGGAACTATACAATAAGAACAATACTTATTACAACCTTGTTGTATAGATACATATGAACATACTTTAATATTATTTAAATAATTTTTTTTAATATATAAATTTTCTGTATTATATTCATAATTAATATTTAAATTATTTAAATAAATTAATTTTTTTTTATATTTTAAATATTTATTAATTAAATAATGTAAATTATTTATATATTTAGAATTAAATATTATATTTATTATATTAAATTTTTTTAAAAAAAAATTTTTAGTATATTGTGAAATACAACCACATATACATACTATTAATTTAGGATTATTTAATTTAATAATTTTTAATTTTTTTAAAAAATTAAAAATTTTATCTTCTGATTTTTTTCTTACAGAACACATATTTAATATTATTATATCAGAATTATTAAAAGATTCTATAAATTTATATTTATTAAAATAATCTAAATGATTAATTATCTTTATAGAATCATAATGATTCATTTGACAACCTCAAGTTTTTAAATAAACCTTTCTATACATAATATATATAATACTAATAAAATATAGCTATGATAGGATTTGAACCTATAACTTCAGCGTTATGAATGCTGCGCTATTACCAATTAAGCTACATAGCCAATTTACAGGGGTACTAGGATTTGAACCTAGGATCTCGGGATCAAAACCCGATGCCTTACCAACTTGGCTATACCCCAAAAAAATACGGAAGACGAGATTTGAACTCGTAAACTATATAAGTACTAGATCCTAATTCTAGTGCGTTTACCTATTTCGCCACTTCCGTTAAATATTTAAATAAAAATATAAAAATTTAATAAATATATTATATTATTATTTATATGAAAAATAAATTATTATTATCAAATTTTATAAAAAAAATATATAAAATATTTAAAAAAAATAAACTATTTTATGGACACAGTACATATAATGAATATTCTGAATCAATTCACTTAATATATTCAGTATTTAATTTAAAAATAAATAAAAAATATAAATATATAAATATTAATAAAAACAAAATAAAAAAAATATTTAACTATATTAAAATAAGAATAAAAAAAAGAATACCTATAGCTTATATAACAAAAAATGTTTGATATTGTAATAAAAAATTTTATGTAGATAAAAGAACTATTATACCTAGAAGTCCTATAGGAAATATAATAATAAAAAAAATAAAACATATAATAAAAAATAAATATCCTAAAAAAATTTTAGATTTATGTACTGGAAGTTCCAGTATAGCAATAATATGCTCTTATATATTTCCAAAATCTAAAATAGATGCATCAGATATATGTAAAAATACATTAAAAGTTGCTAAAATAAATATTAAAATACATAAACGTAAAAATATAAAATTAATATTATCAAATATATTTAATAAAATTAAAAAAAAATATGATTTAATTATTACTAATCCACCTTATATATCATATAAAGAAATAAAATATTTACCTAAAGAATATTCTTTTGAACCTAAAATATCTCTTTTTACACATAATAATGGTTTATATTTAATAAATAAAATAATAAAAAATTTTAAAAATTATTTAAATAAAAATGGTACTTTAATATGCGAAATAGGTCATCAAAAAAAAATATTAATTAAAAAATATAAAAATATAAAATTTAAATGAATAAAAACTAAAAATAATAAAAACAATATTTTTTATATAAATAAATACTAAAATATTAATAAATTATAAAATAAAAATATAAATAAAAATAAAATATTATAGAAAAAATAATTATATAATACTTAAAATATTATTTATTATTTAAAATATAAAATATATCGTATATTATTTTAAAATTTAAAATATTTTTATTTATATTACTAAAATTATTAAAATCATTATTAAATAATAAAATCTTATTTAAAACTAAAAATATTTTATCATATTCTATTAAATTTTTAAAATATTTAACTTTATATATATAATCTAAATTATAAATATAATTAATATTATTTTTTAAATATTTTAAAATATCTAAAAAAAAATAATAAAGTCAATATAAATTATAAATTATAAAATTATTTTTATTAAATAAAATAAAAAAATTTTTTATATTATTTGATAATAAAATATCAATATTTTCTATAAAAATTTTTCTAAAAAATCATAATTTCTTTAAAAAAAAAATAGATAATATAGGTGAATAATTACTTAATCTAATTGAAGAAATTATTTGATTTTTATTAAAATTAATATCAAAATTTTTATAATTTAAAATAAAATTTAAAATATAGTTTTCATTAGGAGTTTTTAATTTAAATTTATAACACCTACTTAAAATAGTTAAAGGTATTTTAAAATTACTTAAATAAGTAAAAATAATAATAACTTTATAATAACATTCTTCTAATATTTTTAATAAAAAATTATTTATATATTTATTATTAAAATTAAAATTTAAAAAATATATAACTTTATAATTAGAAATATATAAATTTTTATAAAACTTTTTATTTACATTTAAAATATCAATAAATTTTATATTTTTTTTAAAATTTAAATAAAAAAAATTAGGATGATTATTTTTATTTAATAAATTACAATTTAAACAATTATTACAAAATTTATTATCAAATTTATTATTACAAAATAACCATTTTATAATATTAATTACCAAAATATTAACACCTAAATAACTATCATAATTAATTAATAAACCAAAATTTTTATTAATAAAAATATTAGAATAAATAATTTCATTATAAAAACTTTTTAATCAAGGATATAATTTAAAATTCATAAAATGATTATAATTAAAATAATTAAAAAAAAAATATTTAAATAAAATAATAATTTAATATAATAATTATAATATAATAAATAAACTAAATTAATATAATAATAATAAAATGCTAATAAATAATAAAGCACCAAATTTTATATCAGAAGCAATATCTAAAAATAATAAAATAATTAAAAAATATAATTTAAAAAAAAAAATAAAAAATAAAAATTGTATATTATTTTTTTGACCATTAGATTTCTCATTTATATGTCCAACTGAAATATTATCTTTAAATTTTAAATATAAAGAATTTAAAAAAAGAAATACTAAAATAATAGGAATATCTATAGACTCAATATATACACATTTAGCTTGAAAAAAAACAAAAATTAATGAAGGAGGTATAGGAAATATAAAATTTGATATGGTCTCTGACATAAAAAAGGAAATACAAAAAAAATATAAAGTAGAATATAAAAATAGTTTTTCATTAAGATCAACATTTTTAATAGATAAAAAAAGAATAATAAGACATTTATCAATAAATGATTTATTTATTGGTAGAAATATTGATGAAATAATAAGATTAATAGATGCAATAAATTTATATTCTGAAAAAAAAGAATTATGTCCAGCTCAATGAAAAGAAAATAAAAAAACTATTATTCCAAACGATAAAAGTATAAAAAATTACTTAAAAAATAATATTAAAGATTTATATTAGTAAAATAAATAATAAATAAATATACAATAAATATAATTAATATTATTTAAAAAAAAATTCTTCTTCTTAATTTAAACAAGAAGAAGAATAATATTTATTTTTTAAATTCATTATAAATTATATGTTTTTTAATTATAGGATCATATTTTTTAATAGATAATTTATTATTATTTTTATTTTTAGTAGTAGTATAATAATGATTACTACCAGAACTAGAAATCAATTTAATTATTATTCTTTTACTTTTTATCATAAATTTTCTTAATAAAATATTTTATACCTTTTTTATCAATAATTCTAATAGCTTTACAACTAACTCTAATTTTAATAAATTTATTTTTATTAGATAACCAAAAACGATGATAATGTAAATTTGGTAAAAATTTTCTATTTGAAGAACTCATAGAATATGATCTTTTTTTACCAAATATAGATTTTTTATTTGTTAAAAAACATTTTTTAGACATATTATATAAAATAGAAAAAAATTAATAATATTTATAACATAATTAAAAAAAAAATTAAATATATTAATTATTTTCAAAATTAATTATATTATTAACTATAAACAAATTATTATAATTATTTAAATAATTTTTTAAAAAACCATATACTATAATTATATTATTTATTTTAATAAAATAAGATAATTTATCATATAAATCTTTAAATATAAAAATATCTAATTCATCTGTATTATCACTTATATTTAAAATATAAAATTTATTATTATTTTTTGTAATTATATATTTAATATTATTAATAATACCAAATATAATTAATTTTTTTTTTTTTTTTAAAATATAAATTTCTTTAATATCAATGTTATTATATTTAGATTTTATAATTAACAAATATTTATTAATAGGACTATCAGTTAAATAAAAACCTAAAACATCTTTTTCTTTATTTAAAATAAAATCTCTTTTATAATATTTATTATATTTTTTTTTAAAAAAATTAATATTACTTAAATAATTAATATTAAATAAACTCATTTGTTTTAATAAAAATTTATTATTTTCAAAATCAAATATATTTAAAATATTATTAATATTTTTCTTTAAAACATATCTATTTATATTAAATAAATCAAAACAACCAGAAAAAATTAAACTTTCCAAAGTTAATTTAGATAATTTATTTCTAAAATTTAATATACAAAAATCTATAAAATTTTTAAATAAACCAAATTTTTTTCTAATTTCAATTATATTTTTTATAGAATTTTTACCTATACCTTTTATAGCACCTAAACCATATATTATATTACCATTTTTATCTATTTTAAAATAATAATCACTATAATTAATATTTGGATATATTATTTTAATATTATTTTTTTTAGATTCTAAAACCATTAATTTTATTTTATTTATATTATCTATATCAGTATTTATAACAGAAACAATAAATTCACGTAAATAATTAGATTTTAATCAAAGAGTTTGATATGCTATAAAAGCATAAGATGCAGAATGAGATTTATTAAAACCATAACCTGAAGATTTTTTTATTAAAGAAAATATACTTAAAGATAAATTTATATCTATTCCTAATAACTTAGAACCTTCTTTAAATATATTTTTATGATACTTAATTTGTAATTTATCTTTTGAACTAATTACTCTTCTTAAAATATCAGCTAAACCTAAATTATAATTAGCTAAAACTCTAGATATTTCCATAATTTGCTCTTGGTATAAAATTATACCATAAGTACACTTTAATATAGGTTTAAGAAATTTATGTTGTAAATATTTATTAGGATAATATATTAATTCATTACCATTTTTTCTATTTATAAAATTTTCTACCATACCTGATTTTAAAGGTCCAGGTCTATATAAAGCTAATAATGCTATTATATCTTCAAAATTATCTGGTTTTAATTTTCTTATTAAATTTCTAATACCTTTAGATTCTAATTGAAATACAGCTATAGTATCAGCATTTTTTAATAAATAAAAACTTTTTTTATCATTTAAACATATATCATTTATATTTATATTTAATTTATAACGTTTATATATTAAATTTAAACAATTATCTATAGTAGTCAATGTCCTTAAACCTAAAAGATCAAATTTAACTAAACCTATATATTCAACATCATATTTATCAAATTGAGTTATTAATTTATCACTATCAATATCTAAAAATATAGGACAATAATTTTTTATATTTTTAGGAGAAATTACTATACCCCCAGCATGTTTACCTACACCTTTAATTATACCCTCTAATTTTCTAGAAATATTAATTAATTTTTTAACATTTAAATTTTCATTATATAATTTTCTTAATTTAATTTCTTTAGAAAAAGCTTTATCAATAGTAATACCTATATTATTAGGTATTAATTTAGCTATAAAATCAACAAAAGAATAAGAAAAACCTAACACTCTACCTACATCTCTAATAACTGACTTTGCTGTTAAAGTATTAAAAGTAATTATTTTAGCCACACATTTACTACCATATAATTTTTCTATATGAGAAATTACCTTATCTCTTTTATTCATACAAAAATCTATATCAAAATCAGGAACAGATATTCTTTCTAAATTAATAAATCTCTCAAATATTAAATCAAATTTAATAGGATTAATTTCTGTAATATTTAATAAATAAGCTACTAAAGAACCAGCACCAGAACCTCTTCCTGGACCAACAGGTATATTTTTTAATTTTGCTCATTTTACAAATTCCATAACTATTAAAAAATAATTAGATAAATTTACTTTTTTAATTACATATAATTCTTTATTCAATCTCAATAAATATTTATCAAATATTTTTCTTTTTAATTTTAATTTATTTAAATTATTAAAAACTAATTTTTTAATATATTTATTAGAATCTATTTTTTTTTTAATATTAAAAATAGGTAATATTAACTTTCTTTTTTTAATTATTAAATTACATCTTTTAGCAATTTGAACACTATTATATAAAACTTCAGGAATATCAGAAAATAAATTTAACATTTCAATTTCTGTTTTTAAATATTGATGTTTAGTATAATTAACATAATTAAAAATTTTCTTTAAATTACAATTATAAAATATTGATGAACGTATTTTATGTAAATAAAAATCTTCTTTATTAATAAATAAAACTTTATTAGTAGCTACAACAGGTATATTAATATAATAAGATAAATTTAAAATATCATCTATATAAAAATCTTCATTTAAATTTGATACTCTATATATACTTATATATATTCTATCTTTTAATATTTTTTTTCAAAATAAAACAATTTTTTTAATTAAATCTAAATTATTAAATATATAATATTTTCCTATACAACTATTTTTATCAAAATAAAATAAAAAAATTAAACCTTCATTATATTTTATAATATCTTTATAATAAATAAAATTTTTATCTAAATTAGATATATTATTTAAAATTAAAAATTTAGAAGATAACTTCATTAAATTTTTATAACCTATTTCATTAATTACTAATAAAGTAACTAAATGAGATTCTTTATTAATACCTTTTTTATAATATATAAAAATATCTATACCTATAACAGGTTTAATACCATAAAAATAACATTTATTTATAAATTTTATTATACCTGAAATACTATAAAAATCTGTTAAAGAAATACAACAAATATTAAATTTTAAAACTTTTTCTAATAATAAATCAATTTTACATAATCCATCTCTTATTGAATAATCACTATGTAAATTTAAATGTATAAATTTAGGATTCATAAAATAAAAAAAAAAAATAAAAATATTAATAAAAAAATAATTTTTATATTAATAAATACTACTATTTATATAAAATTTAAAATAATTAAATTTATCATTTATATCTTTAATAAAAGGTAAATTATATGATAAATTTAAATATCCTAAAGGAGTTAAAATTTTAAATAAAAAACCTATAGACATTTTAACATAATTAATATTATTATAAACATAAATATTTTTACTTAAAAAACCAAAATTTATATAAAATAAAAATTTAAAATAATTAAATAAAAAAATATCATTAAATATTAATTTAAATAAATCAAAATCAAAATTCACTAAAAATAAATAATTATTATTATAAATATTATCTAAATGTAAATTTTTATTAAAATTATAAAAATTTTTTTTATTAATAAAATTATTATTAATTTTAAAAAAATATTTAAAATTAAAACCTCTTAAATAATTATTATTTAAATTTAAATAAATATTTTTATTATAAATACTATTAAAATTTAAATAAAATAAATTTATAAAAAAAAATAAATTATTTTTTTTTATAAATTTAATATTTTTTTTAAATATAAATTTATAAATATAATTATAATTATTAAATAATGATAAAGAAATTTTACTTTTTAAATAAAAATAAAAATTTTTATTATTAAAATTAAAATTATTAAATTTATTTATTATAAAATTATTATTTAAATATAAAAAATTATTATACTTAAAATTTAATAAATTTTTAAAACATAATAATTTATTACTATATATATTATTTATATATTTTAAACTAAATTTATAAATAACATTTTTTAAATTAAATAACAAAAATGTGTTTATACCATAAAAATTTTTATAAAAAAAGTTATTAAAAAATAATTTATTATTTTTATTTACATTATAAAAAAATTTACTATTTAAATAAATATTTTTAAATAAATTAAAAACAAAATTTAAACTATTATAATTAATTTTATTTTCTTTAGAAATATTTAAAAATATTTTATTATTTAAATTTAATATATTAATTTTACTTAAAATAAATTGATAATTTAAATTACCTAACTTACTTAAACCAAAATCAAAATTAAAAATATTATTTTTAGATTTTAAATTTAATAAAATATTTAAATTATTTTTATAAAAATATATATATTTTTTAATATTTTCTACAAATTCAATATTTTTTAAATCTAAAAAAAATTTTTCAAATAAATATTTATTAAAAATATTTTTATTAATTTTTAAAAATTTAAAATATAAAAAATTATTTAAATATAAATTTTTTAAAATTACATTTTTAATATAAAAAATCTTCTTAAATTTAAAATATATAAATACTAATAATTTATTAAAATTTTTTTTAATTTTTATATTAATAATAATATCTAAATAACCTTTTTTTTTAAAATAAAAATTAATTTTATTTATAAAAGATTTTAATGTTAAATTACTAAAATATTTATTAGATCTTAAAAAATTAAATTTAAATTTATTTAAAATAAAATTAAATTTTGGTATATTACTAAATATAATCAAATCTTTTAATAAATATCTATTATTTTCAATAATATATATATTTATATTAAAAAAATTTTTATTTATTAATTTTTTTTTTATAATTATTTTAATATCAAAATAACCATAATTAAAATATATATTTTTAATATCATATAATTTAAATAAAATTTTTTTTTTATCCAATAATTTATATAAATATAAATCTTTTAATATATATAAAAATAAAAAATTATTATTCTTAAAAAATTTTCCACCATATATATTTAATTTATTAATATAAATATAATTTTTATTATTAATATAAAAATTTAAATTAATAAAACTACTAAATAAAACTCTATTTAAATAAAAAATAATATTATAAAATTTATATTTATAAACTAAATAATTTTTAAAATATAATAAAAATTTATTATTAAAATAATAATTTTTATTAATATTAAAATTATTAAATAAAATAAATATATCTTTTTTTCTATAATTTAAAAAATTACTATTCAAATATATATTATTTATTAATATTTTTTTTTTTAAATAAATAAATAAACTATCATTAAATTTAAATATTTTAATAAAAGAAAAACAATTAATTTTATATAAATAATTAAAAATATTTTTAATATTAACAATAAATAAATTATTTTTAAATTTATTATTTAATAAATTTAAATATATAAAATTATTACTACTATTAGAATATATATATAAAGTATTAAATAATAAATTTTTAGAAAAAGAAAAATTAAAATTAAAAATAAATAAAAATAAAATAAATATTTTATTAATCATAAAAATTATTATACAATATTTAACATAAATAAATTAATTTAAAATATTCTTTTTTTTTTTTAAATATTTAAATATTAATAAATTAATATAATTAGAAGTAAATTTATCTAATTTCTTTTTTAAAATATCAATATCATCTTTACCAAATTTATTTTTTTTAAATAAAGAAATAAATTTTTTTCTAAAAAAGAATCTAATATTTCTAATATTTATTTTAAATAATTCTAATTGATTTTTTAATAAATTTAACATTTTATTTTTATAACTTTCTGTTACTATAGGTAAATTAATAATTATATCATTACCATCTATATTAGAAGTTAAATTTAAATTTAAAGAATCAATTATATTTCTAACTTTATTTTTAATAGATTTATCAAATAAAAATATTTTTAAAGTATTATTATTACCTATAGTTATATTAATTAATTTTTTTAATTTAACTTTATTACCATAATAATCAATACATAAATTATATATTAAATTTAAATTAATATTATTAATATTAAATTCAGATATTTTTTTATCAAAATTTATAATACAATTATTCATTTCAATATCTATTTCTTTTAATATTTTATTTAACATAAAATTAAATACTTTAATTAAATTAATTATCTAAAAAACAACGTAATATATCAGATCTACTAGGATGACGTAATTTTCTTAAAGCTTTAGCTTCAATTTGTCTTATACGTTCTCTTGTTACATCAAATTGTTTTCCAACTTCTTCTAAAGTATGATCACTATTCATATCTATTCCAAAACGCATTCTTAAAACTTTAGCTTCTCTAGGAGTCAAACTAGATAATATATTATTAGTTACAGATTTTAAACTATCAGATGTAGCAGAATCTAATGGTAATTCTAAAGAAGTATCTTCAATAAAATCACCTAAATGTAAATCATCATCATCATTTATAGGAGTTTCCATTGATATAGGTTCTTTAGCAATTTTTAATATTTTACGAATTTTATCTTCAGACATAAACATTTTATTAGATAATTCTTCAGTAGTTGGTTCTCTTCCTATTTCTTGCAAAATTTGTCTAGAAATCCTATTTAATTTATTAATAGTTTCTATCATATGAACAGGTATTCTAATAGTTCTAGCTTGATCAGCTATTGATCTAGTAATAGCTTGACGTATTCATCAAGTAGCATAAGTAGAAAATTTATAACCTCTTTTATATTCAAATTTATCTACAGCTTTCATTAATCCTATATTACCTTCTTGTATCAAATCTAAAAATTGTAATCCTCTATTAGTATATTTTTTAGCTATAGATATTACTAATCTTAAATTAGCTTCTACCATTTCTTTTTTATATTTATTAATATTTAATTTACTTTTAATTATAAATTTATTAATTTTATTTATATTATAAATATTTAATCCATTTTTTTTTTCTATATAACATAAATTTTTTATTTCATATAAAATACTAAATTTAATTTTATTTAAATTTAAAGATCAAAATTTATTCATTTTAATAGCTTTAAATAATCAAATATTATTATAATAATATTTTTTAAATAAATTTATAAAAATATTTTTAGGCATAAAACTCTTTTTAACACATATATTTATAATATTATTTTTTATAATATTTATTTTATTTAATATATTTTTAAACTTAAATAATAAATAATTAAATTGTTTATTAGATAATTTAAATGTCATAAATATACTAATTAATTTATTTATTTCACATTTAGTATAAGGATGTTCAATATTATATTTTTTAATAAATTTAATAACCTTTTTTCTTTGATAATTTAAATATTTAAATTTTTCATCTATTATAAATTTATTATTTTTATTTAAATTAATATTTACATTATTAAAATCATCAATATTTTTTATATAACTAAAACTATTATAATATTTATTATTAAAAATAATATTATAATTTTTTTTATAATCTATATAACCAACTATTAAATCAGATATTTTTTTTTTATTTTTTTTAACTAAACTATATTCATTTAAAAAATATTTTATTAAATATAAATTTTTAGATAAACTAAGTTGTATATTATTAATATTTAATTCTATTTCTTTAGCTATATCAATTTCTCCTTCTCTTGTTAATAATTCTATATTACCCATTTCTTTCATATACATTTTAATAGTATCAATATTTTTATTATCAATATTTTTTTTAGATAAATTAATTATTTTATTTTTAGAATTATTAATATTTTTATTAACTAATAAATCATTATTTAATTTATAATTATTATTATCTATTACATTAATACCCAATCTATTTAATATTTTAACTATTTTTAAATATTTATTTGTAGTTAAATTTTTTAAAAATGATAATTTTTCTTTAATCTGAGAATAAGTTATATATCCTCTATATTTATTTTCAGAAACTAATAAATTTATTAAAAACCTTATTTTTTTTTTCATATTTAAATAATAATAAATAAATAAAAAAAAATTAAAAATTTAATTTTTTAAATTTAATTAAATTTCATATTTTTATTTTTTGATTTAAAGTTAACTCATATAATGTATTATTTATTAATACTTTTTTTAATATATTTTTAATAATAAATAATTTTAACTTAATTAAAGCATCATTAAATATTAAATTATAATTAATATTTTTTGGAAAATAATTCCATAAAAATAATTTAATTAAATAAAATTTAATATTTGAATTTTTATATTTATATATAATTTCACTTATAGTAATATTTCTATTATTAATACATAAATTAACAATATCTAAAAATAATAATAAACCTGGAATAATTTTTTTATTAATAAATAATTTATCATATAAATTAACATTATTAGATAAATAAGGATATTTTAATAATAAACTTATTAAACATCTTATTATAGTAATTTTAATTTTTTTATTTTTTTTATTCTTATTTAATAATAAAAATTTATCAAAAATTTTATAATTTAATATTCCTAACTTATTATTAATTTTAAATTTAAAATAACTTTTTATTATAGGACAATTAATTTTATATATAATAGGCATTAAAGATGATATAAAAGAAATTTGACTATTATAAGTATATAAATTTTTAAATGAAAAAATTTTAAATATTACATCAAAAATAGATAATGCATTATTAACTCTTTTTTCAAATAATATTTTACCCTCTTTTTTAATTAAAGAATCTGGATCTTCATTATTAGGTAAAAATACAAAAAAAAACATTCTATTTTCATTTACATAAGAAATTAATAAATTAATTATATTTATAATAAAAGAAGAACTAGATTTATCACCATCAAAACAAAATATTATTTTATTAGTATAAAAAAATAAAATATCTATTTGATTTTTACATACACTAGAACCTAATAAAGCTACACTATAATTAATACCAAATTTAGATAACATAATAACATCTATGTAACCTTCTACAATTAAAATTTTATCTAATCTATTATTATTTTTTATAATATTAAATAAATTAAATAAACATTTTTTTTTAGTAAAATAAATATTATTACAAGAATTTATATATTTACAAAAAAATTTATTATTAATTAAACATCTTCCACCAAAAGCTACTATATCACCTTTTAAATTATATATAGGAAATACTATTCTATTATATAATCTATCTATAAAATTACCATTTTTATCTTTAATTAAAAAACCTAATTTAAATAAAAATTCTTTATATTTAATATTTAAATTATTTATAAATTTATTTACTAAAATATTACAAGAAAAACCTATAGAAAAATTATATATACTTTTATAATCAATATTTCTATTAATAAAAAAATTTTTAATATAATTAATATTTAAATTAAAAAATAAAGATTTAATATAAACTTTATTAAATTTTAAAGTTAAATTAAAAAATAAATCTTTTTTTTTTTTATAATTAATATTATTATTAAAACTATAATTTTTTACTTTTATATTATTTATATTACATAATTCCTTTATAGCATCAATAAAATTATAATTATTAATTTTCATTAAAAAACTTATAACATTACCATACGATTTACATCCAAAACAATAAAAAAATTGTTTATCTTTATTAATAAAAAAAGAAGCATTTTTCTCTTCATGAAAAGGACAAAAAGATTTATAATAATTACCTATTTTTTTAATAGATATTTTAGATGAAATTACATTAATTATATCAGTAATAGATATCAATTTATTAATAAATAAACGAGAAATATATATCATAAAATATAAAAATAAAATATTTCAAATTTTTATCTTTTATAAATTTTATCATGAAAATTTTTTTTAATACGTCTTTTTATAGCTGAAGCCTTAGCTTTTTTTCTTTTAGTTGTTGGTTTTTCATAAAATTCTCTTTTACGAATTTCAGTTAAAATACCTGATTTTTCACAAGATCTTTTAAATCTTCTTAAAGCCATATCAAAAGGTTCATTATCTTTTATCTTAATAAAAGGCATAAATAAAAATTCCTATAATTTAAAATTAAAATTAAATAAATTAAATAATTTAAATATATAATATTATTATATAATAATTTAAAAAAAAAACAAATATGATAATATTAGGAATAGAAACTTCTTGTGATGAAACAGCATTATGTATATATAAAAAAAAAAAAAAAATAATAATAAATAAAATATTTAAACAAAATAAAATACATAATAAAAATAAAGGTATTATACCTGAAATAGCATCAAAATATCACTATAAAAAAATTATATATATTTTTAAAAAAATAATAAAAAAATCTAAAATAAAAATTAAAAATATAAAATTAATTGCATATACTGCAGGACCAGGATTACCTAATTCCTTAATAATAGGTACTACTTTAGCTAAAACATTATCTTTTATATATAAAATACCATCTATACCCATAAATCATATAGAAGGACATATAATGTCTATAATGTTAAATAAAATAAAACCTAAATTTCCTTTCATATCATTAATTACATCAGGTGCAAATACAATATTATGCATAGTAAAAAAATTTAATAAATATAAAATTATAGGAAAATGTATAGATGATTCAGCAGGAGAAGTTTTTGATAAAATATCAAAATTTCTTAAATTTAAAAAATTAGGAGGTAAATACATATCAAAAATTGCTAAATATGGAAAAAAAAATTTAAATTTTCCTAAACCATTAATGAATAAAAAAAATTTTAATTTTAGTTTTTCAGGTTTAAAAACACATATAAAAAATTATATAAAAAATAAAAATATAAATTTTCAAAAAAAAGCTGATATATCTTTATCTTTAGAAGAATGTATAACAGATATATTAATATACAAAATAAAAAACGCTTGTAAAAAATATAATATTAATAAAATATGTATAGTAGGAGGAGTAAGTAAAAATAACAAATTAAGAAAAAAAATAAAAAATTTAAAAAAAAATAAAATAAAAACATATTTATGTAAAAAAAAATTTTGCACTGATAATGCAGCTATGATAGCATATACAGCATTAAATAAAAATATAAAAAAAATAAAAAATATTTTAGAAATAAAAATAAAACCAAAATGAAAAATAAATGAAAATTTTTAAATATTTATATTTTAAAAAATTTATTTATTTTATATAAACGAAAATTATATATATTTTTTTTTATATTTATTTTATCTTTAAAATTAATAAATTTATAATAATTAATATTATTTAATAAATTAAAAATTTTATAAAAATTATTTTGTAAAAAAATTAAAATATCAATATTTTTAATTTTAAATTTAATTAAAATATTAATTATTTTTAACAATTTAAATAAAATATTAATATTATTTAATATATTTATTTTATAAAAAATATCCAAAATAAAAATAGAAATATTTTTTTTATATTTAAAAAAATATATATCTTTTAATATAATAAAAATTTTACTAAACAAAAGAAAATATTTTTTAGGCAAATTAAATCTTAAACAAAAATTTTTTATTTTATTAAATATAAATTTATAATATATAAAATATTCATTAGAAAAAATAGTTTTATAAAAAAATAAACATAAAAAAACAAAATTTAATTCTAAATCATATTTTAATAAATCAATTTTTTTAAAAACTAAATAAAAATACAATTTATATTTAAAATTATTAAAAACAAAAAATAATTCAGGAAAAACTACTTTTAAAGCATTACATTTATTTAAAACATCAAAAAAAAAAAAAGAATACTTAAAGCTTAAAACTTTCTTTAACTCTATTCATATTCTTTCAGGTGTAATATTTAACAATTCATTATTATAAACTATATCCTTCATTAAAATAAAAGTATTAAAATCTATTTTAAATTTAAATTTAAATAAATAAGAATAAAATCTAGCTATTCTTATTAATCTTAAAGGATCATCTTTAAAATAAATTGAAACATGTCTTATAATTCTATTTTTTATATCCATAATACCATTAAATGGATCATAATAATTTCCTAAAAAATCCATAGCAATAGCATTTATAGTTAAATCTCTTCTATATAAATCATCTTTTAAAGAAATATTACTAGAATAATTACATATAAATCCTTTATAACCTAAACCACTTTTTTTATCTTTACGAGCTAAAGCATATTCTTCTTTAGTTATAGGATGAATAAATACCGGAAAAATTTTACCTACAGGTTTATATCCTAAATTAATCATTTTATTATAATTAGAACCTACTACTACTCAATCTTTATCTGTATAACCTTTAATTTTTAATAATTTATCTCTTACAAAACCACCTACTAAATATATTTTCATTTTTTTTTTATTAATTAAATAATAATATCTAAAATTAAATTTTTATTTAAAATATTATTTTTAATTTTTTTTAATGATAATATTATCGGTTTATCCAACTTTTTAATATTAAATTTTTTATTATATAATTGTATATGTCTTGCTAAAAAAGATGAAACTAAAATTAAATCAAATTTATTATTTATTTTTTTAATAGATTTTTTCATATTTAAATAAATCATAAATAAAACCCTAAATTATTATATATATATATATTATATTAAAATTAAAATATTTAAAATATTTATTTATTTAAATTAAAAATATCTATATAATTTATTCTTGAATATAAAATATTATATTTAGATAATTTATGATTTATTAAAATATAATTTAATGAATTTCAATTTAATTTATCATTTAAATATATTTCAACCTTTTTAATAATATTAGGTATAATAGGATATAAATAAATAGATATAATTCTAAAAATATTAATTATCATAGTACAAAACATATGTAATTTATTTAAATTATTATTAAAAAAATATCAAGGTTTATTATCATTTATATATTTATTAACAATATCTAATAATATATTTATCTCTAATAAAATTTTAGAATAATTAAAATTTAAATATAAATTATTTATTTTAACAGATTTATTAATAAAAAAATAATAAAAATTATCATCTAATAACTTATTAGATAATATATTATTAAATTTTTTTTCTAAAAATGTTGAATTCCTTGAAGCAATATTAACAAATTTATTTACTATATCTGAATTTATTTTATTTATAAAACTATTTAAAGAAAAATTAATATCACATATATTATTAGATAATAAACTAGCAAAATAATATCTTAAACTATCTGAATCAAAAAAATTTAATCATTTATCAACAGTAATAAAATTTTTATAAGATTTAGACATTTTTATATTATTAATTAATATATGACCATGTACAATTATATTTGTAGGTTTTCTATAATTTAAAATTTCTAATATACAAGGTCATAATATACCATGAAAATACAATATATCTTTTCCTATAAAATGATATATTTCATAATTACTATTTAAATTCCAAAAATCATAAAATAATATATTATTATTTTTTTTTAAACAAAATTTATAAAATAAACTTATATAACCTAATAAAGCATCTAATCAAACATAAAAATACTTTTTTTTTATAATATTTTTAGGAATTTCAAAACCAAAATAAGGTTTATCTCTAGAAATATTTCAATCAAATAAATTATTAATATTTAAATAATTAATTAATTGATTTAAAATATTTTTATTAAAATTTTTACTTTTTAATCAATTTAAAATACTAAATTTAAATTTACTAATATTTAAAAATAAATTTTTAGAATAACGTAATATTGGAATACTATTACTAATAACAGATCTAGGTTTTATTAAATCTATAGAATTATAAAAACTACCACACTTATTACAATTATCACCATATTGATTATTATTTTTACAATTAGGACAAATACCAATTAAATATCTATCAGGTAAAAAAATTTTTTTTTTATTATCATAATATTGCAATATATTTTTTATATAAAGTAAATTATTTTTTTTACATTTATTAATTAAATAATTTAAAAATAATTTATTATATTTACTATTAGTAGTATGATAAAAATCATGAATAATATTAAAATTTATAAATTGATTTTTATGAAAAAATAAATTTTTATATATCATATCTTTAACATTAATATTTAATTCTCTAGATTTTAATAAAACTGCAGTACCATGAGAATCATCAGAACATATAAAATATACATTATTACCTAATAATCTTTGATATTTAACTCATATATCTGCTTGTATATGTTCTAAAATATGTCCTAAATGAATAGGACCATTAGAATATGGAAAAGCACATGTAACTAATATATTTTTCATTTAAAAAAAAAATTACTAAATTATTTATATATCGGCAAGGGAGGATTTGAACCTCCGACCTACTGGTCCCAAACCAGTTGCGCTACCAAACTGCGCTACTCACCGAAAAGGTGGTTAATGGGAATCGAACCCATGACAACTGGAACCACAATCCAGCGCTCTACCTACTAAGCTATAACCACCATATACTAATTAAATATTATATAAAAATTTTATATAAAAAACTACTAAATTATATATAATAAATTATTTAAAAAATTTAAGATCCTTTCATCATTTCAAAAAATTGATTATTAGTTTTAGTCATTAATAATTTTTTTATTAAAAATTCCATAGAATCTATTTCATTCATAGGTTGAATAATTCTTCTTAAAATTCATATTTTTTTTAATTCATTAGAAGAAGTTAATAACTCTTCTTTTCTAGTACCTGATCTATTATAATCTATAGCTGGAAATATTCTTTTTTCAGAAATTTTTCTTGATAAATGTAATTCCATATTACCTGTACCTTTAAATTCTTCATAAATTACTTCATCCATTTTAGATCCTGTATCTATTAAAGCAGTAGCAATTATAGTTAAACTACCTCCTTCTTCAATATTCCTAGCAGCTCCAAAAAATCTCTTTGGTCTATGTAAAGCATTAGAATCAATACCTCCAGTTAATATTTTACCTGATGCAGGAACAACAGTATTATAAGCTCTAGCTAATCTAGTAATAGAATCTAATAATATAATAACATCTTTTTTATGTTCTACTAATCTTTTTGCTTTTTCTATAACCATTTCAGCTACTTGAACATGTCTTAATGGAGGTTCATCAAAAGTTGATGCTATTACTTCACTCTTTTTAACTAAACGATTCATTTCTGTAACTTCTTCAGGTCTTTCATCAATTAATAATATTATTAAAATACAATCTGGATAATTATAATTTATACTTCTAGCTATATTTTGTAATAATATAGTTTTACCTGCTTTAGGAGGTGCAACTATTAATCCTCTTTGACCTTTACCAATAGGAGCAGATAAATCTAAAACTCGAGCAGTAATATCTTCATAAGTTCCATCACCAATTTCCATATATAATCTATTATTAGCATGTAAAGGTGTTAAATTTTCAAATAATATTTTATTAATAGAATTTTCAGGTTTATCATAATTAATTTTATTAACTTTTAATAAAGCAAAATAACGTTCTATTTCCTTAGGAGGTCTAATTTTTCCTGTAATAGTATCACCAGTTCTTAAATGAAATCTACGTATTTGACTAGGAGAAACATATATATCATCAGGTCCTGCTAAATATGAACTATCTGAAGATCTTAAAAAACCAAAACCATCTTGTAAAATTTCAAGAACTCCATTTCCAAAAATATTTTCACCACTTTTAGTATGTTGTTTCAAAATAGAAAAAATTATATCCTGTTTACGCATTCTAATTAAATTTTCTAATCCAATTTTTTTTCCTAAATTAATTAATTCAGAAATAGACATACTTTTTAATTGCGTAAAATTCATAATATATATTATAACTAATTATCAATTAAAATTTTAATTAAATTTAAAAATATAATTAATTTATTCCATTACAATTTAAAAAATTTATTATATCTAATTTACTTAAAAGACCTATTTTTTTACCTAATAATATACCATTTTTAAATAATATTAAACTAGGTACACTTTTAATATCATATTTACTAACTATAATATTATTAATATCTATATTAATTTTAACAAATTTAACTTTATCAATATAATCATCAAAAACTTTATTTAAAATATTAGAAAATAATTTACAAGGACCACATCATTTAGCTCAAAAATCTACTAATACAAATCCATTAAATTTTATAACTTCTTTATTAAACAAACTATCATTTATTTCTAAAATTTTATTCATAAAAAAATCCTCTAAAACAAATAATAATTATTTTACTATATTTTAAAATGTTTTTAAATAAATAATATATTTAATATAAATAAAAAATATTAAAATTAAAAATTTAATGTAAAATAAATATTTAAAATAATAAAAAAATAATAAAAAAAATAAAAATGCTAAATGTTTTTAAATTTAAAAAAAAAATAATAAAAAAAATAAAAAATATAAATAAATTAAAAAAAAAAAAAAACAAAAAATATTTTTGAATAGATATTATAAATCCTACAAATATAGAAAGAATAAATATAAGAAAAATATTTAATCAAAAAATAATAAATAATTTAGAATTAATTAATATAGAATCTTCTGCAAGATTTTTTGAAGATAAAAATGGATTACATATACATTCATTTTTTTTTGAAAAAAATAAAGAAGATTACATGAAAATATGCACAGTAGCTTTTATACTAAAAAATAATAAATTATATTCATTAAGAGAAAAAAACTTAACAATATTTAATATATATGAAAATAAAATATTAAATAAAAAAATAAAATATAAAAATATATATAATTTATTATTAGATATATTTGAAACAAAAATAGAACAATTAGCAAACGAAATAGAAACAATATCAAATGATCTTGAAAATTTAACTTCAATAATATTAAGAGACCAAAATAATCATGAATTTAACATATCAATATTAATTTTATCTAAAAAAGAAGATATAACTTCTAAAATAAGAATATGTCTAATAGATACAAAAAGAGCAATAAAATTTTTAATACGTAAAATAAATTTCAATGAAATACAAAAAAAAATAATTAAAGAAATAATAATAGATATAGAATCATTATTATCGTATAATGAATCACTATTTCAAAAAATAAATTTTTTAATACAAGCAGCTATGGGTTTTTTAAATATTGAACAAAATAATATATTAAAAATATTCTCAATAATATCCGTAATATTTTTACCATCTACATTAATATCATCAATATATGGAATGAATTTTAAATATATACCAGAATTAAATTGACATTATGGATATCCAATTACAATATCTATAATATTTATATCTGGATTAATACCATACACTTATTTTAAAATAAGAAAATGAGTTTGAATAAATAATAATAATAAAAATTAAAATAAAAAAAAAAAAATTAAAAATATAATGATAATACATAGTAAATTTAATATAGGACAAATTGTTATACATAAACTATTAGGATTTTCAGGAATAATAATAGATATAGACCCAATATATTCGTTAAAAAATAAAAACATAAAAAATAATAAAAAAAAAAAACCATGATATCATGTTTTAATAGAAGATAATAATGGTAACTATTTACATATATATTTAGAAGAATATCAATTATCATGAAAAAAAAAAGAAAAATATGAAAAATCATCTCTAAATAATATTTATAAAACAATTAAAAAAAATAAAATAAAAAAAAATAAATTAAACTAATTTAAACCAAATTAAATATAAAATATTAATAATAAAAATATATTTAAATTAAAAATAAAATATATAATATATAAATAAAAACTATAAACATTTTATAAAAAATAAAATAAAAATGAAAAAAATTATAATAAAAGCTGATTATAGATATAAAATTGGAACTAATAATAGTAATAAAATAAGAAAAAAAAATTATATACCAGCTATTATATACAATAAAAATAAAAAAAATATAAAAATAAAAATAAAATATAATTTAATATGAAATATAATAAAAAATAAAAAAAATATTAAAAATATTAAAATAAAAATTAAAATAAAAAAAAAAAAAATTAAATGTAAAATAAAAGAAATACAAAAACATCCTTTTAAAAATAAAATATTACATATTGACTTTATAAAATAAAATGGGTCGTACAGGATTCGAACCTGTGACCAATTGATTAAAAGTCAACTGCTCTACCAACTGAGCTAACGACCCTCTTTAATATTAAATAAATATTTATATAATAGTATAATAATATATTAATAAAATCAACAAAATATAAATTATTTAAAAAAATAAAAAAATTAAATGAAAAATATTTCAATAAAAAATGAAGTTAAAAATTTAATAAAAAAAAAAAAAAATTTTTTAATAGGATATAGTGGAGGATTAGATTCAACTGTATTATTATATATATTAAAAAAAATAAAAAAAAAAAATATAAGAGCAATACATATAAATCATAATTTAAATAAAAAATCAAAAAAAATAGAAAATAATTGTATAAAATTTTGTAAAAAATTAAAAATACAATTAATAATAAAAAAAATATATAATAAATATAAAAAAAATATAGAAAATAATTTAAGAAAAAAAAGATATAAATTTTACAAAAAATATATAAAAAAAAAAGAAATATTACTTACCGCACATCATAAAAATGATAATATTGAAACAATAATTCTTTTCTTAAAAAGAGGATGCGGAATAAAAGGATTAATAGGAATAAAAAAAAAAAATAAAATAGATAATTTAAATATAATAAGACCATTAATTAATATAGAAAAAAAAGAAATTAAAAAATATGCAATAAAAAAAAAAATTAAATGAATAGAAGATATAGAAAATAAAAATTTAAAACTAGATAGAAACTTTATAAGAATAAAAATATTACCTTTAATAAATAAAAGATGACCATATTTTATGTCATCAATAATAAGAAATTCAAAAATATGTAAAAACCAAAACAAATTAATAAAATATTTAATGAAAAAAAAAATAAAAAAAACTATAAAAAATAAAATAATAAATATAAAAAATATAATTAACCTAAAAAAAGAAGAAATTATAATAATATTAAGAAAATTTATAACATTAAATAAACAAAAAGTACTCTCATATAAATTAATAAATTTATTATTAAAAAAAATTAAAATAAATTCAAAAAAAAAATATTTTCAATTAAATTTTAAAAAATTTAATATAAATAAATATAAAAATAAAATTTATTTAAGCAAAAAAATAAATAAATTAAAAAAAAATAAAATTTTATGAAAAAAAAAATATAAATATATAAAATTACCTAATAAAATTGGTATTCTTTATATAAATAAAAAAAATAAAAAAAAATATATAAATAAAAATAAAATTAGAAAACCATTAAAAAACGAAAAAATATATATAAAATTTAAAATAAATAAAAAAATACATATACTTAAAAAAAAAAAAAAAAAATAAAAAAAATATGACAAGAATATAATATATTTCCTTGAAAAAGACAATTTACACCAATAATATTTTATAACAAAAAACCTATTTTAAGTCCAAATATATTTATAACAAAACAAGGAAATCCTAAAAACAAAAAAAGTTGAAATATAATATTTAAAGAAAAATAATTATAAAAAAAATTTAAAATATAAAAAATCAAATATTTTATTAATATTAATAAATTGAGTAATATTATTAAATCTATCTCTAAATTCAATTAAATTTTCTAATAATAATTTTTCACTAATAATTAAAATATTAGGTATACCTATACATTCAAAATCATTAATAACATCACCAAAATATATATTACGATTTTCAATTAAAACTTCAATTTTTTTATCAATCAAAAATTTATATAATTTAAAAGATAAATTATAAACATTTTTAATATTATACATATTAATTGGTATAATACCTAACTTAAAAATTGATATAGATGAAGGTAATATTAATTTATTATATAAAATATTATTTTCTATTAAACTAATAAAAATACGAAAAATACCTATTCCATAACAACCCATAAATATATTATTATTATAAATATTTTTAAAAAAACTTGAATAATAATTAGAAAGTTTAAAAATATGTGCAATTTCCATAGATTTTTTAACTTTATAATTATCTAAATATTTATCTAAAAAAAAATTATAATTTTTTTTTATATCAAAAAAATTAGAAACATTAATATGTAAATTTCAATTAACATTTTTAAATATATAATTATTAATATTAGAACCTATAATAAAATTTTTAAAATTTATCAAATAAATATCAGCTATAATTCTATAATTAAAACCAAAAGGTCCTAAATATATATAATTAATTTTAAAAAATTTTAAAATATTTTTTTTATTTAATACTTTTATTTTAATACATAAAGGATATAAATTTCTTATTTTATTTAAATCTAATTTATTATAATAACTAATTAAAAATATAACAAAAATACTTTTATGTTTAAAAAAAATTTTTAATATATAAGTTTTAATAAAATTAAAAAAATTAATTTTACATAAAAAATTATCTTTTTTATCTATATACAAATATTCTAATTTATTAATATTAATATTATTTTTTTTAACATTATAAAATATTTTATTATATATAATATTACTTATTAATATATTATTTTCACCATAATTAGATAAAACATGAAATTCATGTGAATAATTACCTCCAATTTTACCACATTTAGCTTCTTTATAAAAAATATTTAAACCTAATATATTAAATATTTTTATATAAATTTCTATCATTTTATAATAAATATTATTTAAACAATTTAATGATTTATGAAATGAATAAGCATCTTTCATAATAAATTCTTTACATCTAACTAATGAAAATCTAGGTCTAATTTCATCTCTAAATTTATCACTAACTTGATAAAATATATAAGGAAAATTATTTAATAAATATTTTTCTTTAAAAAAAAAATAAGTTATAACTTCTTCATTAGTAGGAGAAATTAAAAATAATTTATTATTTCTATCATAAATTTTATATAATTCATCACCATAACTATTTAATCTACCACTTTTTTTTCATAAAATAGAAGGTATAATAGAAGGTAATTTTAATTCTAAACAATTAAAATTATTCATTTCTAATTTTACTATATTTATAATATTATTAATTACTTTTAAACCATTAGGTAATATAATAAAAATTCCAGAACATAATTTTCTAATAAAACCTCCATTAATTAATATATTATATAAATTATCACCAAAATTTTTATTTTTAATTTTATTTTTATTAGTAAATAAACAATAATTATTTGTTTTCATAAATATTAATTATTATTATTAAATATTATTACAAATTAAATTTCCTAAATATTTACCACCCAAAATATGAATATGTAAATAATCTATTTCTTGTCCAGAATTTTTATTACAATTTATAATTAATCTATAACCACTAATATTAATATTTTTATATTTAGCAATTTTAGAACATATTAATAACATTTTACCTAAAATAAAAATATTAGAATTATTTACATAATTCATATTTTTAATATAATTATTAGGTATTAATATTATATGAACAGGTGCTTTAGGATTAATATCATTAAAAGCTGTTACATAATTATCTTTATAAACTATATCTGCTTTAATATTATTTTTTAAAATTTCTTTAAATATATTAATTTTATTCATACATTATTTTAATTAAATAAATAATTTAAATTAATTATATTTTAATAATGACATAAAAACAATTATTTGATAATATATTATCAGTTTAATATTATAAAGGTCTATAGCTCAGAGGATAGAGCACACCCCTGATAAGGGTGAGGTCAGTGGTTCAATTCCACTTAGACCTAATAATAAAATAGGGGTATAGTTTAATTAGGTAGAACGATGGTCTCCAAAACCATAGGTTGAGGGTTCAATTCCTTCTGCCCCTGTATTATTTATTTATAATCTAGAAATATATAATTTATTTATATTAATTTTTATTAAATCACCTTTTTTAATAAAATAAGGTACTTTAATAATTAAATTATTATATAATTTAGCTAAATTTAACTTATTATCTTTATTTAAAATTATAGAACAAACTTTAACAATTAAAATTCTTGGTACTATTAAATTTATAGGTTTATTATTTCAAAAAATTATATTATACTTATTATTAATATGTAATAAATCTTCATTTTTATTAATAATATTTTTATTAATAATAATTTGATCAAAATTTTTATTTAAAAAATAAAAATTTTCTCTAAATTTATAAATATAATTACATTTATAATTTAATATATTAGCAACTTTTATATTATTTAAATATTTAAAAGTTTTATCAATTAATTTTAAATTTATTAAATTTCTTATTTTTAATCTTACAAAAGGTTTACATTTACCTGGTTTAATAAATTCTACAAATTCTATTAAATAAGGTTCATTTAAATAATTAATTTTATTTCCTATAACAAGATAATTTTTTATATTTACCATAAAAATTTATTTAATTTAATATAAAATATAATATTAAAATATTATAATAAATATAAAAAATAAAATATATAAATTATATTAAAATATATATATGAAATATAAAATAGAAACAAATATAAATAAAAATATAAAAAAATACAATTGTATAATAAATTTTATAAATAAAAAAAATAAAATAGAACTAAAAAAATATAAAAATATTATAAAAAAAAAAATAAAAAAAAAAATAATAAATAAATATAATATATATATAATAAAAATAAAAAAAAAAAATATTATATTAATTAAATATAAATTAAATAAAATTAATTTTAAAATATTCAAGAAATCAATTAAAAAAATAATAAAAATAATTAATAAATATAGATATAAAAATATAATAATACTTTTAAAATATTTAAATATAAAAAATATATATTGAAAAATATTTAATTTAATAAAAATAATTGAATACAATACATATAATTTTAATAAATTTAAAAAAAAAAAAAAAAAAAAAAAAATAAATATATTTTTTAATATTAAAAAAAAAAAAAAAAAAAAAATATTAAAAATAATATATAAATCTAAAATTATATCAAAAGCTATAAAATTTAATAGAAATATATGTAATATGCCACCAAATATTTGTAATACAAATTATATTTTAAAAAAAACTAAAAAATTAATAAAAGGTAAAAATATAAAAATTTCATATTTAAATGAAAAAAAAATGAAAAAATTAGGTATGAATTCATTTTTATCTGTTAACAAAGGATCTTTAAATAAATCAAAATTAATAAAAATAAAATATAATAAAAATAAAAAAGAAAAACCAATAATAATAATAGGAAAAGGTATAACTTTTGATACAGGAGGTTTATGTCTAAAACCATATACAAAAATGAATGAAATGAAATTTGATATGTCAGGAGCTGCAATTGTTTTATCTATAATATACATAATTAATAAACTTAATTTAAAAATAAATATAATAGGAATATTATGTTGTGCAGAAAATATGATAAATAATAATTCTACTAAACCAGGAGATATAATAAAAACTTTATCAAAAAAAACAATAGAAATAATTAATACAGATGCAGAAGGTAGATTATTATTATGTGATGCAATAACATATTCAAAAAAATATAAACCTAAATTAATCATAACTATAGCTACATTAACAGGATCATGTATATATACATTAGGTAAAAAAATAAGTGCATTAATTACAAACAATAAAAAAATATCAAAAAAATTAATAAAAATAAGTAGAAAAATAAAAGATTATATTTGAGAATTACCACTATTTAAAAAATATAATAAATATATAAAATCAAATATAGCAGATATAAAAAATTGTAGTAATAAAAATTATGCAGATACAATAATATCAGCATGTTTTTTAAATAAATTTATAAAAAATACAAAATGAGCACATTTAGATATAGCAGGTACAGCCTATAATAATAAAGGTTCTACAGGTAGAACAATTTATTTAATAATTAAATTTTTAAAAAAATATTTAAATAAAAAAATATATGAAAAATCTATTAGATATAATAAAAAAAGAAAAAAAAATATACAAATTTTGATTAAAAAAAAAATTATTTAATCCAAATAAAAACAAAAATAATAAAAATTTTTCTATAATAATGCCTCCTCCAAATATAACTGGAAATTTACATATAGGACATGCTTATCAACAAACAATAATGGATATAATAATAAGATATAAAAAAATGTTAGGATACAATACTTTATGAATAACAGGTACCGATCATGCTGGAATAGCAACTCAAATAATAGTAGAAAAATACCTTAAAAAAAAAAAAAATAAATATACAAAAAAAAAATTAATTAAAGAACTATGAAAATGAAAAAAAAAATATGAAAAAAAAATAAATAAACAAAAAAAAAAATTAGGTTGTAGTATATATTGAAAAATTAAAAATTTTACATTAAATAAAAAATTTTCTAATTCAGTAAACAAAGCTTTTATAAAATTATACAAAAAAAAATTAATATATCAAAAATATAAAATAATAAATTGAGATAAAAAATTAAAAACTACTATTTCTGATTTAGAAATATATAAAAAAAAAAAAAAAGTAAATAAATATTATATAAAATATAGATTTATAAATTCTAATATTATATTAATAATACCTACAACAAATATAAAATACATATTATCAAATATAGCTATATTTATTAAAAGTAATTATAAACCTTTTAAAAAAATAATTAATAAATATAAATATGTTATTAATCCAATAAATAATAAAAAAATAAAAATTATATTAAATAAAAATATTAATTTAAATAAAAATATATATGTACTAAATATTAATAAATTAAATTCTAAAAATATAAAATTAATAAAAAATTTAAAATTAAATATTATAAATATATTAAATAAAAAAGGAAAAATATCAAAAATTTTTAATATTTTAAATTATAAATTAAAAAAAATAAAAAAAATAAAAAATAAATATAAAAATCTAAATAAAAAAAAAATAATAAAATTATTAAAAATTAAAAACAATATTTTTAAAATTAAAAAAGTTAAAAAAAAAATAAATTATAGTATTAAAACAAAAACAAAAATTATAAAAATAATAAAAAAACAATGATTTATTAAAACAAAAATACTTTCAAAAAAAGCAATAAAATATGTAAAAAAAAAAAAAATTAAATTTATTCCTAATAAATATAAAAATTTATATTTTTCATGAATGAAAAATATTAAAGATTGATGTATATCACGTCAAATAAAATGAGGACATAGAATACCTATTTGATATGATAAAAAAAATAAAATATATTTAGGTAAAAATAAAAAATATATTATTAAAAAATATAATATTAAAAAAAAAATAAATTTAAAACAAGATAAAAATATATTAGATACTTGATTTTCATCATCCTTATGAACTTTTTCAAGTTTAGGTTGACCAATAAAAAATAATATATTAAAAAATTTTCATCCTATAAATTTAATAGTTAGTGGTTTTGATATAATATTTTTCTGAATATCTAAAATGATAATGATAACATTATCAATAATAAAAAAAAAAAGAAAATCTGTAATACCTTTTAAAAAAATATTTATTACAGGTTTAATAACAGATGAAAAAGGTAATAAAATGTCAAAATCTGTTGGAAATATTATAGATCCAAAAGATGTTATTAATGGAATATCACTTAAAAATCTAATTAAAAAAAGAACTAAAAATTTAATAAATAAAAATAAAAAAAAAAGAATAATTAAATTAACTAAAAATTTTTTTCCAAATGGTATTAAAAAACATAATACAGATATATTAAGATTAAATTTAATATCAATATCAAATTCAAAATTAAAAATGAAATTTGATATAAAAAAATTAAATGAAAGTTATAATTATTGTAACAAACTTTGAAATATATCTAAATATATATTTTATAATATAAAAAACAATTTAAATATAACAAATAAAAAAAATAATATAATAGATAATTGAATTTTAAATAAATTAAATAAATTTATTAAAAAATATAATAAATATATAAATAATTTTAAATTTAATAAAATATATACTCTTATTAATAATTTTCTAAAAAAAAAATTCTGTGACTGATATATTGAATTTTTTAAATTGTTAATTAAAAATAACAAAATAAACAAAAAAAATATTAAAACTATAAAATTAATATATAAAAGTATACTAAAATTATCACATCCTATAATACCTTTTATTACAGAATATTTATGAAAAAAATATAATAAAATATATAAAAAAAAAAAAAAATCTATACTTTTAAGTAAATTACCTAAAATAAAAAAAAAATATAATAAAAAAAAATATATAATTTATTTTAATTTAATAAAAAAAATAATTATATTAATAAGAAAGTTAAATATAAAAAAATATTTTAATATATATATATATAATAATAAAATAAAACTTAAAAAAAATATTATTAAAAATATTTACTTAATAAATAATAATTATTTAAAAAAAATAAAATTTAAAAGATATAAAAAAATAAAAAAAAATATATATATATTTAAATTTAATAAAAATATTAATTTAAAATTTAAAATAATAAAAAGCGAGTAACGGGATTCGAACCCGTATCTTTAGCTTGGAAGGCTAATATAATAAACCTTTATACAATACTCGCATAATTTATTTTAAATAAAAATAATATGGTGGGAGAAGGATTTGAACCTTCGAAGTCAATGACAACAGATTTACAGTCTGTCCCTTTTAACCACTCAGGAATCCCACCGTAAAATATTTAAATGCCGGCTACCGGAATTGAACTGGTGACCTACTGATTACAAGTCAGTTGCTCTACCTACTAAGCTAAGCCGGCATTAAATATATAATGGAGTTAAGCGGGATTGAACCGCTAACCTTCTGCTTGCAAAACAGATACTCTACCAATTGAGCTATAACCCCGTATTTAATATTAAAAAAAAAAATAAAATAAACTAACACAAAATTATTATACAATAAAAAATATATAAAAACTATTTATAATATAAATTTATTTATAATATTTTCTTAATTTAATAATATTTAAATAATCTAAATACATATTTTTTTTATTTATATAATATAAATATTTATCTAAATTATTTAAAATTTTATATTTTAATATCTTTTTTTCTAATAAATTTTTCTTTTTTATTATATAATTTTTATCTATATCTTCATATTTTAATAAAATATCAGTAATTAACATAATTTTATTATTTTTAAATTCTAATAAACTTTTATTAATATAAAATAAATTATATTTACTTTTATAATTTAATAATAAAATACTTTTATCTACATAACATAACAAAGGTGTATGATTATAATATATTTCTAAACCTATATTAAATAATTTTAAATAAAAAATATATGATTTATATAATATAGATAATTTATTTAAAATACAAATCTTAAATTTATTCATAATTATAAAAATTAACTTTTTAAAATATCTTTTATTTCACCTATCATATAAAATAAATTTTCATTATAATTATCATATTTACCACTTAAAATATCTTTAAAATCTCTAATATTTTTATCTATAGTAACATATTTACCCTTTATATTTGTAAATATTTCACTTACATAAAAAGGTTGAGATAAAAATTTTTGTACTTTCCTAGCTCTAGAAACTAATAACTTATCCTCTTCAGATAATTCATCTATACCTAATATAGAAATTATATCTTTTAATTCTTTATATTTTTGTAATATACTTTTTACTGATTGAGCAACATTATAATGTTCAATACCTACTATATCTGGTGTTAATTGATCGCTAGTAGATAATAAAGGATCAATAGCAGGATAAATACCAGAAGCAGCTATTTGTCTATCTAAAACTATTATAGCATCTAAATGTGTAAAAGTAGTAATAGCAGAAGGATCACTAAAATCATCTGAAGGAACATAAACTGCTTGTACTGAAGTAATTGAACCTTTTTTAGTAGAAGTAATTCTTTCTTGTAAAATACCCATTTCTTGTGCTAAAGTAGGTTGATAACCTACTGATGAAGGTATACGTCCTAATAAAGAAGATATTTCTGTTCCTGCTAAAATATAACGATATATATTATCTATAAATAATAAAACATCATGACCATCATCTCTAAATTTTTCAGCTATAGTTAAACCAGTTAAAGCTACTCTAAATCTATTACCAGGAGATTCATTCATTTGACCATATACTAATGAAACTTTATCTATAACTTTAGATGAACACATTTCATGATAAAAATCAAAACCTTCTCTTATTCTTTCACCTACACCAGTAAATACAGAATAACCAGAATGTTTTATAGAAACATTTCTAATTAATTCCATCATATTTACTGTTTTACCTACTCCTGCACCACCAAATAAACCTATTTTTCCTCCTTTTAAAAATGGACATATTAAATCAATAACTTTTATTCCTGTTTCTAAAATCTTACTAGAAGAAGATAAATTAACATATTTTGGTGGATTATTATATATAGATCTATATTCTTTAGAAATAATTTTTTCTTTACCATCTAAAGGTTTTCCTAAAACATTTACTATTCTACCTAATAATTTTTTACCTACAGGTATATTTATACTACTTTTTGTATCTATTACTTTCATACCTCTATATAATTTATTAGTTGAAGACATAGATATAGTTCTAACTATACCATCACCTATATACTGATGAACTTCTAAAACTATTTTTTTATTTTTTAAAAATATATTTAATTCATTAAATAATTTAGGAATATATTTTTTATTAAACTCAACATCTACTATAGCCCCTAATATTCTAATAATAATACCTTCATTTTTTTGCATATTTTAAATAACCATAAAATTTTTATAAAATATCTAAATTAGAAACTAATTCTATTATTTCTTTTGTAATATTAAACTGACGTAATTTATTATAAACAATATTTAATTTATTGTATAAATTTTCTGAATTTTTAGAAGCATTTTTCATTATTATAATTCTAGAAAAATTTTCAGAAATTAAATTATTTAATATACTATTAAATATAATAGATTCTATATATTTATAAAATATATTTTTAATATTTAAATAATTAATATTTTCATAAATATAATTAATTTTATTTTTTTTTTTATTAATAATTATAGGTAATATTTTATTTATAATAACAAAAACTTTAAATTTTTTTAATAAATTAAAAACTATATAAATATTAGATTTATTAATATTAAAAATTTTTATAATTTTTTTAATTAAAAATTTTAATTTAACTTTATCATTAAATAATTTTTCATTAGAAATATTATAATTTATAATTTTAATTTTATAATTTAAATTAAAAAAATATTTAATTAAAAAATTAGATTTATTTCCTATTAAAAAAAAATAAATTTTTTTATTATAATTATATTTTTTATTAATTATATCTAATTTTATTTTATTAAATAAATTAATATTTAAATTTCCACATAAACCTTGATCAGTAAAAATTATTAAATAAAAAATTTTATTAGAACTTAAATTATTATCAAAATAAAAAAAATTACTATCAAATAAATTTATATTTTTTATAATTTTTAAAAAAAAATTACTATATATATTATTATTAATTAATTTAATTTCTAAATTTTTTAATTTAGAAATTGATATTGTTTCAATAGATTTAGTTATTTTAAAAGCATACTTAATTATATTAATTTTATTTTTTAAATATTTTTTATTTACCAAAATAACTCCTTAAATAAATATTTCATTTTTAAATTTAATAATAATTTTTTTTAAAGATTTAATTATACTATCATCTATTAATCCAAACATATTTATATTATTTTTTAAATTAATAAAATTTTTAGAAGCATAATAATATAATTCTTTTTCATATAATGAAACATTTTCCACTTTTATATCATTTAAATATCCATATTTTAAAGAAAATAATATTAATACCTGTCTAAATAAACTACAAGGATTATATTGATTCTGTTTTAATATTTCAACAATTTTTTTACCATAATTTAATTGATTTATAATACTTTCATCTAAATTAGAAGAAAATTTAGAAAAGTTTAATAATTCATAATATTGTGATAAAGAAGTTCTCAAAGAACTAGATAAATATTTCATAATATTAGTTTGAGCTGATGAACCTACCCTTGAAACAGATATACCAGGATTAATTGCTGGTTTAATACCAGAATTAAATAAATCATATTCTAAAAATATTTGACCATCTGTAATAGAAATTATATTAGTAGCAACAAAAGAAGATATATCACCTTCATATGTTTCAACTATTGGTAAAGAAGTAAGAGAACCTCCTATATCATTAATTTTATAATTCTTATTATAATTTTTTATAAAATCATAATTTACATAAGCAGATCTTTCTAACAATCTAGAATGTAAATAAAATATATCACCTGGATAAGCTTCTCTTCCAGGAGATCTACGTAATAATAAAGATATTTGTCTATAAGCTATAGCATGTTTAGATAAATCATCATATATTATTAAAGCATCCTCTCCTTTATCTCTAAAATATTCAGCTATAGAACAACCTGAATAAGGTGCTATATATTGCATTATAGCTTCATCTGATGAGGTAGAAACAATAAAAATAGTGTAATCTAAAGCATTAAAATAATCTAATTTTTCTATTAAATTAAAAATATTAGATAATTTTTGTCCTATAGAAACATAAATACATTTAATATTATAATTCTTTTGATTAATTATAATATCTATTACTAAACTAGTTTTACCTGTTTTTCTATCACCTATTATTAATTCTCTTTGTCCTAAACCTATAGGTATCATACTATCAATAGATTTATATCCAGTACATAAAGGTCTATTAATATATCTTCTATTTATTATAGAAGGTGATTTTCTTTCAATAGAATAGAATTTATCTTCTATAATATCTTTTTTTCCATCTATACATTTACCTAAAGGATTAATAATTCTACCTAATAAATTATCTCCTACTGGAACTTTTAATGTTTTACCTGTACCTTTAACTTTAATACCAGGTTTTAATTTATTATTAAAACCTAAAAATATAGCACTAACAAAATCTCTATTTAATTCTAATACTAAACCATAACCAATATTATCAAATTCTAATAATTCATTTAAAAAAATTTTAGATAATCCTGTAATATAAATAATTCCATCTATTATAGAAATTATTTTACCTTCATAATAATAATCTATACCATCTAATTTATTTAATCTATATTTAATAACTTCACTTATTTCTTCAAATTTAAAAGACATTTTTAAATCCATTATAACTTAGTAATTTTATTTTTTTAAAAACATTTAATAAACTACAATCGATTACAAAATCATTAATTAAAATTTTAAAACCAGCTAAAATTTTTTTTTTTTTTATAAAAAAAAAATTTATATTACCTCTAAATTTATATAAAATAAATTTTTTAATAAAAAAAAAATTATAATTACTAATATAATTATTTGAATATATATATATATATTTAATATTATTTATATAATTATAAATTTTAATAATATTTACATATATATATTTAAAATAATTTAATAAATTATCTTTTAAAATTAAAATTAAAAAATTAATCATTAAATTATCTAAAAATATTAAATCTTTAAAAATTAAAATAATATTTTTTTTAGATAAAAATCTTCTATTTAAATATTTATTAATATTTTTACTATTAGACAATATTAATAAAAACTTTAAAAAATTTATCCAACAATTATAATATTTCTTATTATTTTTATATATTAAATTAACTATACATAAAGAATAAGAATAACATAAATTTTTATTTTTTAACATAATTTATACTTATTTAAAATTTTATTAATAAATTTATTATCTAATTTCTCATTAAAAGTATCATATGTAGTTTTACTTAATATTAAATATATAATTTTATATATATTTTTATTAAAATTATCATACATATATTTTTTTTTTAAATTTATTTTTAACTTAGCTTCATTAATTATTTTATTATATTTAAATTTAGCTTCTTTCTTATATTTTCTAAATAAATTTTTTTTAGATTTTTTAATTTCACTATCTATTTTTAAAAATATTTTTTTTTTAAGTTTTCTTTTTTTTTTTATTTTTTTATTTAATTTTAAAATTTTAAACTTAGCATCTTTAATTTTTTTTAATTCAAAATATAATTTTTTTTTTCTTTTTTCTAAAATATTATTTATATAAGGTCATATATATTTATTACAAAAATATATATAAAAAATAAATAATATAACTTGTATAAAAAAAGTAATATTAATTTCCATAAAATTATAATAAAATTATTTAATAACTGAAAAAATAATATATAAACCTAAACCAATTATAATCATAGGAATAGCATCTATCAAACCTATAACTATAAAAAACTGATTTCTTAAACTAGAAGTCAAACTAGGTTGCCTAGAAACACTATTTAAAAATTTACCACCTAAAATTCCAATACCTATAGAAACGCCTATAGCTGATAAACCCATCATTAAACATGCAGAAAAATATAATATACAATTTTGCATTTTATATCACCAAAATTATTAAATAAAAATAAATTAATTAAAATATATTATAGTTAATATCATATATATAAAAGATTGTAAAAAAGATATAAATATATGCAATAAAGATAAAGGTAAAAATAAAAATAATTGTAATCATCACGGAGTAAAAAATAATAATATAATAAATATTATTTCACCAGAATAAATATTACCAAATAATCTTAAAGATAAAGATAATAATTTAGAAAAAATATTTATTATTTCTAATAAAATATTAAAAAATATAAAAAATTTATTATTAAACGGATGAAATAAAACATCTTTTAATATATTTAAAAAACCTTTTTTAAAAATTTTATATATAAATATATATAATAATACACAAAAAGATATAGATAAAGTAATATTTATATCTGAAGAAGGTACAAACTTAAAATTATCTATATTAAATAATCTTTTAAATAAATAATTAATAATATTAATAGGTATTAAACCCATTAAATTCATTAAAAATATTAAATTAAAAACTAAAAAAGATAAAGAAAATATATACTTATCTTTTTTACCATTAATTTTCTTTACATTATTTAAAACAAATAACAAAATTAATTCTAAAAAAATAATAAATTTATTAGGCAATTTATAATACTTAACTTTTAATAAAAAAAATTTAAATACAAAAAAAATTAAAAGATATAAAATAAAAGATACTAATAAAGAATCTATATTAATATTATAAAATGAACTTATATAATTATTACTATTTAATAATTTAAAATTTAATAAATTAAAACTAAAATGCTTTAAATGATTATTAACTATATTCATAAATATTACAATTACAAATAAAAATATTATAAAATATTTTACTTTATATATCTATTTTTAAATAATAAATTATTTTTTTTTAAATAAAAATAAATTATAATTAAAGATATAGGTGTTATACCTGAAATTCTTAATAATTGACCTAAAAAATTAGGTTTATAATAATTTAATATTTCTATTACTTCTTTTGATAAACCATGTATCTTTTTATAATCTATATTTTTAGGTAATAATATATTTTCATAAACTTTATATTTTAATAAATCAAGTTTCTGTCTTTTAATATAACCATCATATATAAATAAAATTTTAACTTCTTTTAAAAATTTACTATATAAAAATTTTTTTTTTTTATAAAATAAAAAATATTTTAAATAATTAAAATTTATTAATTTATTACAAATTAAAGATTTTATATTAATTTTTTTCTTTTTCTTAAATTTTTTCCTTACAATTAAAGGTAAATTATTAAAATTAATTTTTTTATTTTTTAAATAAATAAATATATTTTTAATTTCACTACTTTTCTTTTTTAAAAATTTTATTTTTTTAAAACTTATTAATTTAAATTTATTTGATATAGAAAATAATCTACTATCAGTATTATCTTCTCTAATAAATAAACTATATTCCGATCTTGAATTAAATATTCTATAAGGCTCTTTTATACCTTTAGTACATATATCATCTATTAATATACCAATATAAGAATTTAATCTATTTAAATTAAAAAAATTAATATTTTTATTTTTAATTTTTAAATAACAAAATATACCTGAAATTAAACCTTGAGAAGCAGCTTCTTCATATCCTGTAGTTCCATTAATTTGACCTGCTATAAATAAATTTTTAATAATTTTACTCTCTAAATTTTTATTTAAAAATATAGGATCTAAATACATATACTTAACTGCATAAGCAGGATAAACAATTTTTGCTTTATATAAACCTTCTATAGAATTAATAATTTTATTCTGAATATTTAAATCAAAACACATAGATAAACCATTAGGATAAATTAATTTTTTACTAATATTTTCAGGTTCTAAAAACACATTATGACTTTTTTTGTCTTTAAATCTAATAACTTTATCTTCTAATGAAGGACAATATCTAGGTCCCTTAGAATTTATAATACCTTTAAATAACGGACTTTTATGCAAATATTTATTAATTATATTATGTGTATTAATATTAGTTCTACATAAATAACAATTTCTTTGTAATAAAGAATTTTTATTCCTTAAATAACTAAAAAAAGAAAATTTAGAAACTAAATTTAAATCACTAACCTGTTTTTCAAAATATTTAAAATCAATAGATTTTTTTAATAACCTAGGAGGTGTACCAGTTTTCAAATATCCAAATTTAAAATATTTTTTTAAAAATATAGATAATTTTTTAGAATTAAAATCATTCAATCTACCTCCATTATAAACTTTATTACCTATAAATATTTTAGAATCTAAAAAAGTTCCAGGACATAGTATAACATATTTTGAATAGATACTTCCTACTTTCTTACAATTAACTCCATATATAGTTTTATTTTTAATAATTAAACTTTCTACTTCATCTTCAAATATAGATAAATATTTACTTTGTTTTTTTAAATAATTAATAACATTATATTTATATATTTTTTTATCTATTTGAACTCTAGTAGCTCTTACAGAATAACCTTTACTTTTATTTAAAGTTCTAAAATTTATACCTGATAAATCTACAACTTTACCCATTAATCCACCTAAAATATCTATCTCTTTAACTAAAATACTTTTACCTAAACCACCTATAGAAGGATTACAAGATAATTCTGATATTTTTTTTTTATTAAAAGTAATTAATAAAACTTTACATTTTTTTTTAGAAAGTATATAAGATGCTTCTACACCTGCATGTCCTCCACCAATAATAATAACTTCAAAATCATATTTTAAAGAAAACATTTTATTTATCTAAATTTATTATTTACTATAATAATATAAATAAAAAATAATATCAACAATTAATTTAATTTTATAAAAAAAAAAAAAAATATAGTTGACTTATTAAAATTAATAAATTATATTTATCTATAATTTTAAGGAATTTGTTTTAAATTACAGTTTATCTAAATTAATTTAAAAGATTAAAGTTATATAAATAAATAAATACTATTATATTATAAAGGTGTGTTTAATATATAATTAAATATTTAAAAGACATTAAAATATTAACTAATAAATAATATACAATAAAAGTAGTATAATATAATAATTTAAATAATATAATAT
>CP145600.1:0-5592 GCA_036884335.1 Candidatus Stammera capleta
AAATGGAAAATATTAATTTAATTATTAAAAATTTATTTATAATAATTTATGATAATATTTTAATATCTAAAATTTTAAAGTTAAATATTTCAAAATTATTTTTATTTAATGGAATTAATATATTAATTTATATTTTAATATTAAAAAGTAGTAAAATACCTATAATATTTAATTCTAATATATTATGTTTATTTTATATTTTTAATAATATAAATAATTTAAATAAAAAATTTTTGTTTAAACAATTTATACTTTGTGGTTTTATATTTTGTTTGTTTGGTATTTTTATAAAAAATATAAATTTTTATGTTAATAGAATAATAATAAGTAATTTAGTTTTTATTATTTTTTTAAATTCAATTTTATATTTAATAAATAAAAATATTAATATTTTAATTAACAATATATTAATATTTTTATTTGTTTTAATATTAAATTGAATATTTTATTTTTATAATATACCTTTAATATTAAGTTTATTTTTAAGTAGTTTTATATTTTTTAATAAAAAAAGTAAAATTATATTTATTAACAATAATGTATTAGAAAATAAAATAAATTATTTAAATATATTAAATATTATTCCAATATCATTAATATTAATAATAGAACATATATATTATTTATTTACTATTTTTTTATTATATAAAAAAAATAAGTTTATAAAAATAAATAAATCTTTAATTTGTAATGGAATTATTATTATAATTTCTAGTATATTTTATGTTTTACCTAATACAATAATTTTTAATAAAGATATACTTTTAAATTATAATAATAATAATTTTAATAATATAAATATATCTTTAATATTAATTATAATATCTTTTTTATTTAAATATATTAAAATTAATATAAATAATATTATAATATTGATTAATATTATATTTTTATTAAATATTTTATTAATATCTTCAATTAAATTAATATTTAGTTTTAGTAAAAATAAAAAAAAAGATATATTAATATTAATTTTTAATATTTTATTTTTTTATATTTTAAAAATAAAGTTTTTAAATAATATAAAATTATTTATTCAATTTATATTTTTGTTATTTTTTAATTATTAAATTAATATTATCATATATTAAAGAACCACTAATAAGTTTAAAGTTTAAAATATTTATATTATTTTTATTAAAAATTTTATTTGGAATTATAATTTTTTCACTATGGAAATTTCCACTTAATAAAGCTCCTCTATAAATTGATTTATCATTTTCATATATAAGTTCTTTAATTAGAAATTTATTTAAAAATATTTTTAAAATAACTAATTTATTATTTTTTTTATCTATAATATTTAAACTAGCTCCAGCTATACCTATATTTAATATTCTATCGTTATTATCTAATATATTATCATAAAAATATATTTTTCAATTACCATTATTATTTTGACAATAATATCATTCTTTATCTGTATTTTTGTTAATATAAAATTTTATATTTTTAGGAACTAAATTATGTCATATATAATTTCTATTTTTATTACTAAATTTAAATCCTGAAGATTTACGATCCGTTTTACCTATATTTCAAATAATATTATTTTTATTTATATTATCTTTAATATCTAAATTTAAACTTAAATTATTATTACATAGATCTATTGTTTTTTTAAATAAAAAAGAACTATTATGACCATATAAAGGATAAATATATAAATTATATATATTAGATCTTATATCATTTATAATAAAATTTCCATTATTATCATTAGTTGTATTATATAAATATCCTAATGTTTGTAAATCAAATTCTTCATTTAATGATGATGTTATAATTATTTGATATTTTTTATTACCTATATTATTTATTTTACCAGTTAATTTAAATCTATTATTTAATTGATAATTTTTATCATTTATTCATTTAAATGGTCATTTATTTTTTTGTCTTTTATAAAATATTTCAGCATCAGATATTAAATTAATATTTTTACCTTTATTTAAATATATTAATCATGGTCCATACATTTTACTTCATTTATATTTAGGTATTGTTAGTTCTTTTGATCCAAAATGGGTACTATTTAAATAATTAAGCATTAAAGAATCTTGATGAACTAAAAGATCTTGTTTTAAAGGACCTCCAGAAAAATATTCATGACTAAAATTCATAATTCAAGCACCATATTCATTTCCATATAAACCATAAAAATTTATATCTCTTATATATCCTGCTAAATCATATTTAGAATAATATGTTCCATCTTCTAATTGTCATGTTTCATCTTGAATTAAAGGTCTACTTTTTAAGTAACTATAAACATATGATTTTTGTGCTATATTACCATTATATAAAATATTCATAATAAAATAGTCAAATCTATATACAGTTCTAATTTCACTAAATATATAAGATTTATTAAAATTATCATTATTTATAACTATATAATTATATAATCCAGATATATTTCTTTTTATTATTATATGATATTGAATTTCAAATCTATCATATAAAAACATATTATACATTATATGAACAATATTTATATTATATTTTAAAATAAATATATTATTTGGTATAAATACAAATTTACCACCATTTCAATCTAAATAAAAAGTTTTTTTACCATTTAAATTACTTATAATATTTTGATTATTTACTAATAATTTATATATATAAGCATTTTTTATATATATATCTAAAAATCCATTAGAAATATAACAATTCATATTGTTAATTTCTAATTTAATATCATTAAATTTATTACTTCTCATATAAAAAAAAAAATTAATTAAACTTCTAAAATTTTCTAAACTAACCTATAAAATAATTATAGGTTAGAAAGAAAATTAATACTAATTATAATTAGGACATTTATTTCCTACAGCATTCTCATTTATTGAACCTGTTTTAGTTACATTTTCCATAATATAAGTAGAACCTTTTTTAACACTTACATTATTAAATATAACTTGTATATTATTACCTTTTAATCCATTAAATATAAATTTACCAGGAGTTAAAACTTTTACATTATCAAAATGTATATTTTTAAATTGAGGTATTTTATTACCTTCTGAATTTTTTTGATAAAACATATCTAATAATATAGGATATTGTACATTTTTTATACAAATATTTTTATATGTAATATCATTTACTAAACCACCATTTGATTTACTACTTTTAATATGTAAACCATTTGTTGTGCCATCCATTGTTAAATTACTTACTATTACATCTGTTACAGATCCTGAAGTTTCACTACCTATTGACATACCATGTCCTTTACCAAAGAAATTATTAAAAATAGAAACATGTGATGTAGGTCCATTACCAGCTTTAATAGCAACATTATCATCACCTGTACTAATATAAGAATGTGCAATAGTTATATTAGTAGAAGAACCTGGATCTATACCATCAGTATTACGAGCATCAGCAGGAGTATTTATTTTTACACCCCATGCAGTAAATCCATTTACATTACCCATTGCTACATGAAAGTTAGGAGAATTTTTTAAAGATATTTTATACAAAGTAAAATTTTTTGAACCTCTAATTTCAATTAATCTAGGTACATTTTGTGACTTTCTTAATTTTTGAGCTTCACTAGCTAAATTTCACCAAGTTTGTTTTGAACCTTTAATTACAGAATTTCCTTGACCATCTATAATACCATCTCCATATATACCACTATTTTCTGTATTTCTAACTACTATATAAGGTTTACAACCAGTACCACTATTATCTACTGTTCCGCATCTATTACTACCTATATCATATAATTTAGGATCAGGTATAGCTGATAATACAACACCTTTATTAATTAACAATCCTCCATTAGAAGGAATTGTTAAAGGTCCAGTATAAAAATGAAAATTCTTATTATCAGATAATTCTAATGTAACAACTTTTTTTAAAGCTGCACAACGATTTATTTCATTTTGAACAATTGTAGTAACATTTTTGTCTGTTGCTTTTAATATACTACAACTATTAGGTATAATAGGTTCTTTAACATTTCTAGTATCACCTGATGCAAAAGAACTATTTATACCTAATACAAAACCAATAACACATAATAAATTTATAATATATAAACGAATACTTCTTTTCATAAAACACCCTTAAAAATTAACTTTTTTATTACTTAAATCAAAAAGATTCAAACTTAAATAAGTATAATTTATATAAAAATATATTTCAATAAAAATTAATAAAAAAAAATAAAATTAACAACAAATAAAATCCATCTTAATATAAATATTAAAATAAAAAAATTTAATTTAATAAAAACGAATAAAATCCAATTATATATATTAAATATTATTAAACAATACATTTAATTTAAATAACATATATTATTAAATATATACTATAAAAAATAAATTTCAATATTATTTTTTTAAAAAATTAAGGTATATATAAAAAATTATAATTAATTTTCAAACCTATATTAGAAATTCTAATATTAATATTAGAATAAAAAAAATAAATAATTTTTAATTGTTTTAAAAATTCTTTTTTAAAATTATATAAACCTTTAGAAGAATCATTATAATTAGATCCAAATTGTAATTTTAATTTAACTCAAGATATTAAAATACTTTTTTTCTTATTATTAATTAATTTAAATCTTCAAATCAATCATATATAAATATCAATAGCTAAAGGAGATCTAAGAATTTTTATAACTCTTAAATTTATAGATAATGAAGTAGACCTTATTTTATCAAAAAATCTTTTTGATAATATAATTTTATTATTTCAATGAATTTTATTATTATATTTTTTATTCCAAAAAAATATTCCATTATCTACAATATTTAAATTTATAAATTTATGTTCATTTTCTTTTATACTAGTTAAAGAAATAGTAGAATGAAATAATCTTATAACTTGTTTTTTAATTCTAGATATAGATCCATTAACTCCTCCAGTAGGAGTTATACCTAATTTTTTAATAAATTCATTTTGAGTTTTACCTAAATATATAATATTTGATTTTTTAAATTTAACTTCAGTACATAATCAAATCATTACCATTCTAGGAACAAGCCCATAAGGTAATCCATATTCTGGATCAGAAATAATTTTTAAAGAAGTTATACCATTACTTTTTTTAAAAAAATTATCTTTTATTTTAGAATAAGGTATAAAAGAACAAGCTAATATATTAGTTATATATCCTATAGATTTATTATTTATATTTTTTTTTAAATTTATATTTTCTTCAAAATATTTATTATTTACATTATTTATTATCATGACATTTTTAATAAAATAAATTATAAAATATAAAACAATTATATATTAAATTAAAAATAAATATTGAATTTTTTAAAAAATGTATTAAAATATTCATAATTAAAAAATAATAAAAAATAGATAAAGGGGGGTAAGGGGGGAGAATGGTGGTTAAATAATTATACTATTATGTAAAATATTATTTGTTTATTAAAAAAATTTATATTTAATAGTATATTTAAATTATATTATATATAATATGTAAATAATATATAATATATAATATATAATATATAATATATTTTTATTAATTTTAAATATTAAGGAATTATTACTTTTTAATAAAATTAATAATTTATATTTTAATTATAAAAAATAAAAAGATAAATA
>CP145601.1:0-2608 GCA_036884335.1 Candidatus Stammera capleta
ATAAAGGTTTACTTAATAAGTCTATTCCAATAACTCTCATTTTAAATAAATGTCTATCTTTAAAATTTAAAAAATTTTTAGTCAAATTCTTTTTAACTACTCATTTTTCATATTTATTTAAAATTAATCTTAATTCATTAATTTTAATTCCCCTAGATGTAAAAAATTTTTTAGTTAATCAAATACGTAAAGGTCTATTATGACCAGTATCAGGATTTTTACCTCTTAATATTATTAAGTATTTTAATTTTTCCAATATACGTAAAGCATTTAAAGGGGGATCATAAGATTTTCTTCCATTACTATAAATATGTAACATATTCATAGAATGTGCTATAATTTCAAAAGGTGCTTTTATCTCAAAAAGATAATCACTATATAAATTATAGTTACAATGTATAATAAGTACACAAGACAAAATTGTAAGACATTCGCATAATTCAGATCTTGCATGAATACGCATATTATATTGTCTACGTAAACTTATAAGATCGTAATTATAATGTCAATTATGTTTGCTTATTCTAGCAACTAGTTTAGAAGTTATACCTCTAGGTATTTTACATATAATCTTAGGGGTATATCTTCTATGTATCTTTTTTATTTTATTTTTCATACTATTATTTTTCACTTTCAATTTTTATTTTTAAAATTTTATTATTATTATTATAACTAAAATTACATCTATTTTAAAAATATCTTTCTATATTAAAAAATATAATTACAAAATATAAAAAATAATTATTATATATTAAAATTATTTATAACAAAAATTTATTTAAATTTATAAAAAAAAATTATGATTAAAAATTTACTAAAAACTAAACATATAAATTATCAAATAATAAATATTTTAATTTCATTAATAGAATGTACACAAAATACTATATTAGTATGATTAGTATATAGATATACATATAGCTCATTTGCAATAAGTTTAATGAATTTTTCCAATTATTTTCCTATGGTTATATCAATATTTACATTTATTTATATAGCAGATAATATTAATCCTCTGTATCAAAATTATATTAATAATTTGTTATCTTTTTTAATTTCATTTTTAATATTTTTATTATTTTTATTTAAACCAAAAATTAATATATTTTTATTATTAATATTTATTTTACAAATAAGTTTTTCTTTTATTAGAACTTTAAATAAAACTAATTTTAATAAAATAACTAAAATATTATTTAAAAAAAAAGAAAGAAATAAAATATTAAAAATATCTCTTTCAATTATACAGGTATCTCAAACTTTAGGAAATCTTATAGGAAATTTATTTATTTTAAATAATATTCCATTGTTTGGTTTTATTTTTACATGTTTAATATATATAATTAATTCTTTTATTTCATATATATTATGGAAAAAATATAAAAAAGTTTTTATTTTAAAAAAACAATGTAAAAAATTTAAATTAAATTTAAATTTATTAAAATCACTATTTAAAAATAAAAAATTATTAAGTATATTAATTTTTTCTATTCCTTCTAGTGGTTTGTTTCAATATTTAATGGCAATATTACCTTTTTTAACAAAAATAATTAAATTAAAATCACATTATTCTTATTCTATTTTGAATTCTTTTTGTACATTGTTTTCTTCAATAGTTGGTTTTATTTTATATAAAAATTTTATTTTTAATTTAATTAAAAATTATACATTTTTAATATGTTCAATTTTATTATATATTTTAGTATTAAGTAAAAATTTCTTTTTAATATTAATAATTAATTCAATTTGTTTGGGTCTTTTAGCAGGTCATATTATTTGTATGCAAATAGAAATTAATAAATTTTCTTCATATAAAAATTTAGGGAAATATACTCTTTTACGTAATTCTATATCTAGTTTTTCAAAGATTTTATTTTCTTTACTTTCTATTTATTTTGTAAATAATTTCTCTTTATCTTTTGTTTATTTTTTTGTTTCTATAATATTATTTATATTTCAATTTTTATATTATTTATTTAATTATTTTTTATAATTTTTAATATTTTTTTAGTAAAGAACAAATATTACTTATTTTAAAATACTTTAGTTCAGAAATAAAATTCGAAATTAATTAATTTTTAATTTTTTTTTTTTTAAAAATTAATTAATTTCTTAAATTTTAAAAAAAAAAAATATTAAATTTTTAAAAAAATAAATTTAAAAGAAAAAAAAATTAAATTAAATATAAAACTACAATATAAATTGTAACATAAAAAAATAAAAAAAACAACTCTCCTGTAAATTTAAAAAAAAATAAATTAAAAATTTTTATTAATAAATTTTTTACCTCGTTTTAAAAGAATTTTATAATACATTTCTGGATTACTATTAAGTAGATCTGGTTTTTCTTTTTTAAATTTTTTCTCTAATAAAATTATTTGATAAGGCATCTGGGTTAAACTTCAATTAATAAATTTACAATATCAAACATTTGATTCAGTTTTTATAAAATTATTATTATTATTATTATCTAATTTCTTATTAGAATTTATTAAATTAATTATTTTGTTATTTTTCTTAAAATTAGATAATCTAATATTAGATTTAATTTTATCTAAAAATTTATTTCCTAAAATTATTTTTTTCTCTTTTATTAATAAATTTCTTA